>CAMLEM010000010.1 GCA_946479005.1 uncultured Chitinophagaceae bacterium
TATTACCTGAGCTATGGTTTCAACCTGAATTGATACCGGGTTAAGTAAATGAAAAAGCCTCGCAGATCGCGGGGCTTTTTTTATGTAGGGGGTTAGTAAAGTGTCGTTCGGCTCTCACCGATGTTCACACCTTTGTGATAAAGCCGCATCGTATAGGTCCCTTTCTGAAAGGTCTCAGGACTTACCGAGAAGATAAGTTCACGGAGTTGACCTTTTTCGTAATCGAAGCGGATCTTTCTTGAATAACTGATCGGCGTACCGGTAGCGGAGGTAGTTGTGGTGGATTCCCAGACATCATCATTCTTTACCACCTTGCCATCGGGTTGTATGATCGCTATAAATACTTCCGCATTGTTCTGATCACTGATATGATTCTGGATATTGAAGGAAACAACGAACTTGACAACCTTTTTCAGCTGTGCGGTCTCAATTTCCCTGTCGTTTTTTACGGTGATACCCGCCAGCTTGATAAAGGAAGCCACGAAAATGGAGGCTTCATTTACCCGGGTGGCCAGCTTTTTATTCTCATCTCCCAGCCGGAGAATGTCCTGGGTCAGGCTGTCCACCCGCTGATTCAATTGCGACATTGTGTTTGTCAGCTGCCGTTTTTCCTCGACCATCGAATTTTTTTGCCCTTCGAGGTCGCTGATCAGTTCCTGGAGCTGCCGGATCTTTGACTGGGCAGAAGCCAGGTCTTTTTTTGACGATTGGCTGTTCTGGAGAATGGCATTGATCTCATTGCGGAGGGTGCTTATTTCACCGAGCCTGGCTTCCAGTTGTCCTCTCATTGAATCCGCATTTGTTTGCGTCACGGAAAGCCGCTGGTCCATATCATCTATGAGGGAGGTGTACACACGCTGAAGTGAATCCTGGTTGTTGGTTTCAACAGCAGCGACCTTCTCTGTGGAACCCTGTTCGCGTGCATAAAGCGTTTTATCATAGAGGTGATAGGCCCAGGTTCCGACCAGCCCGATCGACAACATTCCCAACAGGGCCATTTTTTTGTCTCTCAGCATCTATTTGTTTGTGACTGTTTCATCCACATAAGCCGACACCCAGCCAACGTGCCCATTCTTGACCAGGAAGTATTGTTTGGATTCATAAACGGATTCGAACTGCCGGAGGATACGCAGCAGCAGCCCTGTACCCGCGATGAAGGAGCGCTGATCAAATACCTGCTGTGCCCGCCTGATCTCGGCTATGACCGCATCCTTCTGCTCTGAAGCAGGCATATCACGGGTAAGCAGGTTGGGAGTGAATGCGCCCCAGTTATTGGAAATTTTTTCGAAGAATTGCTCGAGGTCCTTGTAAGTAACGGGCACCACGGGTTGTTCGTACATATCCGGGCGAAGAACGGTCGCTACTGCCCAGGCGATGCCGCCGCTCACGGCAATATTATCGCTCATCGGGTAGGCCCCACTGGCATTTATCGCATAAGCGAGCTCTGAATTTTCGATGGAGAGCAGTACCCGCGAAAGCTGCTTCTGGAAATTTGTCAGTGACTTGTCGGATTCCGAGCGTTTTTCCGCTTCGTTGGCGGTGCTCTTGGTACCCCAGTTCAGCTGGAAGAGCCGGAAATCCTTTGTGTTCCCGTAGGGGAAAAACCCGCCTTTGGCATTTCCGCTCCCGATATCGATGAGAAAGGTCGTATAGCGTCGGGGATCAGGTACGATCCCAAGGTGCGACAACCTTCCTTCCTCTGCTACATCCACCACGTGGACCTGCCTGTCAGGCTCATCAATGCGATTACGGAATGAATCGATCAGGTCGTAAATGAATCTCGCCTGGTTATTCTTATCCGCCTGCATCTTTACACCACTGCTTACCACGGTGAAGATCCTGCGGGAAGGGATTTTCAGGTCGCGGTTGGCAGTTTCATAAAAACTCACCAGGCCATTGAGCGTATTGGAAAAAGTTTCAGGTGTGAAGCTGATAAAATCCGTGTTCACGGAGCTGTCCTTTAAGATATTGAAAGCACCGCTGGTCTTTGCATTTTTTCCTATTTCCAGGACACTTATCTTGACACCCTTGGAACCTACTTCAATGCCGGTGTAGATATTGGAGTTGGCAAATTTTGTCTTGAGTGTGTTCTGGGAAAAACCGGAAAAATTAATGGACACAAGCAGCCCGGCACAAAGCAAGGATCTCAGGTAAAGGAATTTCATGAGGCTTAGTTTGAATAAAATTAAAGTGAAATTGCATCCCTGCTATCAATGAGGAGCGCGCAGTGAAGGTGATGTGAAGAAAATGTGCGTTGCGCACATTTTCGCTGAGTATTGAAAATAAAAAAGCCGCTCCGTAAACGAAGCGGCTTTTAGCAGGAGTTATCTGCTTTTAACCGAATAAACCACCTTTTTTCAGGCTTCTTACACCTTCACCGATCTTGAAGCCATTATGATAAATTTCAATTCGATAATCGCCGGTTGCAAAATCCTGGCTGCTTATCGGGAATTGGATATTTTTTCTTTGTCCCTGTGTGTACTCGATGGGAACTCTCGCTGTGAATGGCTTGTCGCCGTCCATCCGCGTGGTGAGCGTACCATTGGTTGATACTACTTTTCCATCAGGAGCAGTAACGATCAGGTACATATCTGCAGGCCCTGACTGGGCTATCCTGTTCTCCACATCAAAGGAAACGACCAGCTTGTCAACTCGTTTTGCTGTTGTGGTCTCTTTCTCCTTACCGCTTTTCTTTTCATTCACAGGGCGTACCTGGATATTGGAAGCGCTGAAAGTGGAAGCCACGTCAACGGTCCTGGCGAGCTCTTCCTTCTCAGCAGACATATAAGTAATATTTGTTTCCAGGTCTGACTTTTCCTGCCTTAATGCAGTATTGGCAACATTAAGCTCCTGGTTTTCGCCGGTCAGGCGGGTAACCTCCGCTTCCAGCCCGCTGATCTTGCTGTTCAGGTCGGCTATCAGGGTCCGGGCGCGCTTCAGCTGTGCGGCTGTGGCATTCTTATCGTTCAGGATCTTACGGATCTCTGCTTTTTGTGCATCGATCTCTTTCTGGAGGGTTGTTTTCTCTCCCTGGAGAGAATTATTGGCACCCGTGATGGAATCCAGGCGGGCCAGGGATGCATTGAAGTTCTCCTGGAGCTCGCTTTTTTCATCCGTCACTTTCGTGATCTGCGTTTGCTGATCATCAATTTTTTTTGCTGATTGGTTTTTGTCGTACAGCAGGTAACCCCAGGTTCCCAATAAACCTGCGGCTAACAAACCGATCACCAGGTTCTTATTCCCTCTTGCCTTCGGCGCCGGACTGGTTGTCTGGGTATTGCTGGCGGTAGGATAGTTTGTGTTTGTCATAAAATGAATTTGAGATTTGACGATTAAATTAGTACTCGAAATGGGAATTTGAAACTGACACAAAGTAAAACTGCCTTAAGCAGCCTGCGTGATTTCATTCAGTTAAAAATTACTCCGCGGGGGGAATTCCGAAAACCGTGCCAGAAAGCATTTAAATTTCCTTAACAAATGCCCATTCTGCCCTATCACTGTATAAAGCCTGTATCTTAGCAACTTATGAGCGTGGAGAGCATTTTGTCAGACTGGAAAAAAGGAAAATTCCGGCCCGTTTACTGGCTGGAAGGCGAGGAGGAGTATTTCATCGACCAGGTGATCGGCTTTGCGGAACATCACATCCTAAAGGATAGTGAATCTTCGTTCAATCTCAGTATTTTTTACGGAAAGGATGCCAATTGGGCCGATGTGATCAATGCCTGTCGCCGTTACCCGATGTTCGCCGAAAGGCAGGTGGTGATCCTCAAGGAGGCCCAGCAAATGAAGGATGTTGAAAAACTCGAGCCTTATATTGACAACCCCCTGGCTTCAACCGTGCTGGTGGTCTCCTACAAGGACAAGAAACTGGATGCCCGGAAAAAGTTTACAAAGACGGTAAAGGAAAAAGGCGTTTTGGTCACCACCAAAAGCCTGTCGGACCGGCAGCTTCTGGAATGGGTGCCTGAGCTTTTGCATTCCAAGGGTCTGACCATTACGCAAAAGGCATTGGCGATCCTGGTCGATCACGTTGGGAATGATCTTTCGCGGATCGACAACGAGATCGGGAAGATGCAGATCAACCTTGGCAAAAGAACCCAGGTCACCGAGGAAGACATCGAACGAAACATAGGGGTAAGCAAGGAATACAACGTTTTTGAGCTGCAAAGGGCCCTGGCACACCGCGACCTGGCATCGGCGATCCGGATCATCCAGTATTTCGAAGCCAATCCCCGGGCGGCACCCATCCAGATGGTACTACCCGCCTTATATGGCTTCTTCAGCAAGGTATTTATGTCATTCAATGCCGGTCCCGACGAAAAAACCATCGCTGCCAGCCTGGGCGTACCCCCTTTTTTCGTAAAGGATTATATGAAGGCAGCTGCCACCTATTCCTATCCCGGCATCGAAAAGGCCTTGATGCTGCTCCACCAGTACAACCTTCGGTCGCTGGGCGTAAACGATGCCGGGACCACGGATGCCTCCCTTTTGAAAGAAATGGTGGTCAAGCTGGTGTCCCCTAATTGAGTCATCGGATAAAAAGCGTTTCTTTGCAGGCCTTCTGCAACGGAAAGCAGCAGGGATTCATCTATACACAACAACAAACAAAAATGAAAAAAATAACTTCTGTTCTGATGGCAGGCCTGGTCTTCTTCCTGGCGGGATGCCTGGAAACCACCCAGGAAGTAACCATCAATACCGATGGGGCCGGTCAGTATTCCACCACCAACGATATGAGCGCCATCCTGGCGATGGCAAAATCGATGGGTGGAGATGATACAGAGAAAATGAACGAGATGAAGGTGGATACCGTCATCAACCTGGATATCCTGGTGGATAGTATCCCTTCCCTTACCGCGGATGAAAAAACCTTAATGAAAAATGGGCAGATCAAGATGAAGATCGACTTTGCAGAAGAGAAAGGTGTTTATTCCATCCATTTCCCCTTTAGTTCCCTTTCGGAGATCAATAAGCTGAACAAGCTATCCAACAAGCTGCTGGGTGAAACGATGAAAAAGCAAATGTCGGGCGATTCACCGGTGGGTGATATGCCTGCGGCGAGCAGTATGGACGACTATTTCGAAGTTTCTTACAAGAACGGGCAGATCAAAAAGAAGCTCGATAAAGACAAATATGCAGGGGTGGGAAGTGACGAGTACCTGAACGGGATGAAGGAAGCCTCCCAGATGGGGATGCCAATGTCAAATACACTGGTTTATAATCTTCCTCGTCCGGCCAAAAAAGTGGAAGGAAAGAATGTTACCCTTTCTGACGACAGGATGAAGGTTACTGTAAAATCCAGCCTGGATGAATTCTTTGACCAGGCGGAAAACCTGGAGTTTGAAATTGAATATTGAGAGCTTTGAAAATTATTGATTGGGTCCCCCGGAAGGGGGACTTTTTTTTTAAAGCGATGCCAGGCTATTGATCTTATCCTGGTCAATCTGTTTCACCAGTTCTTCCAGTCCATCGAACTTCACTTCTTCGCGAAGATATTTTTTTACAAAAACTCTCAGCGTACGGCCATAAATGTCCTGGTTAAAATCGAAGAGATTCACTTCGATCACTCTTTTCCTGCCATCCACGGTAGGGCGAAAACCGATGCTCATCATTCCCTTTAAACGCGAAGGAACCGGTGAAAATATGGGAGATGGATCCGGGATGGTTTTTGCCTCCAATTCTGCATATACAGCGTAGATCCCGTTCCCGGGTGTGATCTTTTCTTCATTCTCCACCCGCAGGTTGGCGGTGGGGTAACCCAGCCGGCGGCCCAGCTTGTCCCCGTCCACTACAGTGCCGCTGAAGAAGAATTCATAACCCAGGAGGCGATTTGCCTTTTCAATCCGGCCCTGGAGGATGGCCTCGCGGATGTTGGTGGAGCTAATGGATATGTTTTCCAAAAGATGCCGGGGTATCTCTTTTAACTCAAACCCGAACTCACCCGCTTTTTCTTCGAGCAGCCGGTAATCTCCCGCGCGGTCGCGGCCAAAACGATGGTCATAGCCAATGATGATAGTGTGGGGGTGAAATCTCTTCACCAGGAACTCGCGTACATAGTCCTCTGCGGGCTGGTTGGCAAATGCTTCGGTAAAAGGAACCACCACCACGTGATCGATGCCCAACTCGCGGAGCAAAGAGATTTTTTCATCCAGGGTATTGATCAGCCTGACACCAAGTATCGTGGATGAAACCACTTTCCGCGGATGCGGATGAAAAGTAATGATCACGCTTTCCCCCTTCACCCGCAGGGCCTCTGACCTGAGCTTGTCTATGATCTGCCGGTGACCGGCGTGTACGCCGTCGAAAGTACCGATGGTGACGACAGCATTTTTAAAGGGAGGGAGTTTCTCAATATCGCGGTGCACCTGCATCCGGCAAAGATAAAGGCCCGCGTTCAAGAGAAAGAGGCAGCTGCTATCTTTGTCCTATGTCGCTTTATTCCAAACGAGGTGTTTCAGCCCAGAAGGAAGAGGTTCACCAGGCAATCGGTAACCTCGACCAGGGCCTTTATCGCTATTCTTTCTGCAAGATCTATCCCGATGTACTCGGCGGTGACCAGGACTGGGTGAATATAATGCACGCCGATGGCGCGGGCACCAAGAGCATCCTGGCCTATCTCTATTGGAAGGAAACCGGCGATGTGAATGTGTGGAAGGGCATAGCTCAGGATGCAATCACAATGAACCTGGATGACCTGCTTTGTATTGGGGTTACCGACAATATTATTTTTTCCTCCACCATCGACAGGAATAAAAACCGCATTCCCGGCGAGGTGCTGAAGTCGGTCATTGAGGGAAGCCAGGAATTTTTCGACCTGATGCGCAGCTATCGCGTAAACATTACTTATATGGGGGGCGAGACGGCTGACGTGGGCGACCTCGTTAGAACCATCGCGGTGAATGGAACGATGACCGCCCGATGGCGAAACACAATGACGCCGCCGGCGTTCCAGCTGCCAGGATCAGCTCATCACGAATGACAGGATCGCAAATGGCGACCTGATCGTAGGGCTGGCTTCTTTTGGCCGTGCAAATTATGAAACCGCTTATAACAGCGGGATCGGCAGCAACGGGCTGACAAGTGCGCGACACGATATGCTGAACGCTTTTTACAGGGAAACCTACCCTGAGAGTTTTGAGTCCTCTTTGTCGCCGGAGGTCACTTATATCGGTCCTTACCGTTTCAAGGATGAAGTGCAATTCGAATATAACGGCGAACAACAAACCAGCACTGTAGGAGACCTGTTGCTTAGCCCTACACGAACTTTCGCCCCCCTGGTACGCGAACTCCTGGATTCGGCATTCGAAAAGATACACGGTATGATCCATTGCAGCGGGGGCGGGCAGACAAAATGCCTGAAATACCTGCCTCGGCCTTTCAGGATCATAAAGGATAACCTGTTCACTCCTCCTGTTATTTTTGAACTCATTCAAAAAGCCAGCGGGGCGGATGACAAAGAGATGTACCAGGTTTTCAATATGGGAACCAGGCTCGAGATCTACGCGGAGGAGAATGCGGCGACCGAGATCATCTCAATGGCCAATTCATTCGGCATTGAAGCCCGGGTGATCGGGAGGGTAGAGGCCAGCGACAAGCGTGAGCTTATCATCGGTAAGGATAATGTAATTCGTTATTGAAAGCCAATGCACAAATAAAAAAATCTCTTCGCAACCACAGTTTAATTTATTTTGCATCAAACCAGCAGGAATATGTCGGAACCCATCATTGAACTGAGGAATGTCAATATCTACCAGGGAGGCAATCTCATCCTACAGGATGTGAATCTGACCGTGAACAAGGGCGAGTTCGTTTATCTCGTTGGAAAAACCGGCACAGGGAAGTCCAGTCTTTTGAAAACCCTCTACGGGGAACTGCCGTTAAAGGAAGGGACAGGCACGGTGGCGGGTTTCGACCTGAGAGGTCTTGACTGGAAGAAAGTGCCTTATCTCCGGAGGAACCTGGGCGTCGTGTTCCAGGACTTCCAATTGTTAACAGACAGGAATGTCAATAACAACCTCAAATTCGTATTGCGCGCAACAGGCTGGAAGGATGAAAAACTGATGGATGAGAAGATCAATGATGTGCTGGACAAGGTGGGGCTCAAATCCAAAGGGTTCAAGATGCCCTTTGAACTTAGCGGGGGTGAACAGCAGCGGGTGGATATCGCGCGTGCCCTCCTGAACTCTCCCAGGCTTATCCTGGCCGATGAACCAACAGGTAACCTGGATCCCGAAACCTCTGATGAAATTATGAACCTCCTTTTCAGTATCGGCCGGGATTACAATACCACCATCGTGATGGCCTCACACGATTATATCGTTGTGCAGAAATACCCCGCGCGAATGATCCGGACGGAACAGGGCAGGGTGGTGGACAATGCTACCATAAGTATCGAATAAGCGCCTGCGCGTTTTTCTGGTTAGAAAACTTGTCCCCGAGCACCCTTCTCCGCAGGCGGATCTCATCTTCCGTAAAAGGCTGGTTGTGCAACTGCATTATAATGGCAGCGAATGCCTGGGGTTTCGATGCCGTGTGGCAGGCCGCTTCCAGGCCCGTTCCCGACACCATTTGCTCATTGGTCACGCAATGCCTTCCTTCGTGAAGCGCGTGAAGTAATTTGATCTTGATCCCCGTTGTGGTAAAGGCGGGCAGCACATTGATGTGCGCTTTCGCGATCAGTTCATCCAGCTCTTTGTCCGAAGGATCGGCCACCAGGCAGGTATGCTGGCAAAGATGCCCCAGCTTTTTCAGCCTGCGCGTAGGTGCTTTTCCAGCGATGACGAGGGGAATCTTGATCCTCGAAAAAACCTTCGTTAAAAGCCAGATCGCGGCTTTCTGATTTTCGGGAACCGAAAGATTTCCGTGGTAAAGACAAAAATTTCCGATCCCTTCCTGGCATTTTACTTCCTGCTTAGCCGTGAACACCGGCAAATAGAAGGTGTTTGTGAGGCTGTGGTGTTCCCTGAACCGGGAAGCATCTGACTCGGTAATGGCGGCGTAATGGCAATGGGCGGGCAGCGAGCTTTCATATTTGTCAAGCAGCCTGCTTTCGTGCCGGAAATAAAATTTTCTGAAGAGATTCTTTGTCAGTGGCGCCTGCTGCCTGTAATATTTTGCCTCCTCGTTGTGCAGGCGGACCACCACTTTTCTTTTGCCAAGATCGAGTTCATCGAGAAATCCCGTGCAGTGCAGGCCTTCCAATAGCACAGGGTGCTCATCTTCATTGAGCTTATTGCTGAGATCGCGGTGGATCCGGGAAGAAATGATGTAAGGAGTGTGAAGTGAGAAACCCCGGTGCCCCGTTTTTCGTGGGTACACGTGAATGGAATCGCAATATTTCTGCAGTTCGCTGTCGTCGCCTCTTGAATTATAGCTAAAATAATGAAGGTGGATCCTTATACCCGCTTCGTGGAGGGCCTTGAGTTTGTAAAAAATATCTATGGCACCACCGTAATCGGGGGGCCAGGGTGAGTCTAATGATACGATATGCAGGTGCCTGCTCAAGACTGAAATATTCGGTGATAGAATTCAAGCAGTTTTTTCTCCTCATTCTGCCAGTTCAATTCCCTTCGCGCGATAAGCGTGTTGGCCTTCATTTCAGCATAAACAACATCATCATACAGCAATTTGTTCAATCCCGCAGAGATAGATGCCGGATCGGCTTCATCCAGTAACAAAGCGATCCTGAATTTGTTGTTGATCTTTTCGTATTCCGGGAATTTCATCGCCAGTTGCGGTAGGCCCGCGTGTATGTAATCCAAAAATTTATTGGGAAGAGCAAGCCATTGATTCAGTCCTTCTTTTTCTGACAGGCAAACACCGGCCCGGGCCCGTGAAGCGACCTTTTTTAATTCCCCCGGTGACAGCATACCTTTCAGCTCGATCTTTTTTTCAAGGCCGTTCTCACTGATCAGCTCGCGGAGCCTGGGCATAAAATTACCATCTCCGCAGATCACCAGCCTCGCATCCACCTCTTTCATTGCGGGGATCAATGCCTCAAAATTCCTGCCCTCATTGACCGCTCCCTGGTAAAAAATAAAATTCTCCTTCGAGGTAGCCGAGGGAAGATCCTCGAGTACGGGAAGGTTGCGAATGGTTTCAAAATCCACGCGGTATTTCTTCCTGAATTCCCCGGCGAGGCCTTCGCTTACGGTATAGGCATAACGGAATTGCGGAACGGCCGTTTTTTCTATCTGTAACCAGGACCTGTGAACCAGGGGACGGGTCCTTACCTCTTTCATTTCCGTAAAATATTCGTGTGCATCATAAATGCGGGGGATCTTTTTCTTTTTCGACACCCTCAGGCAGGGGAGAATGGTGTCGAGATCGATGGCACAGATCCCGTCGAAGGACTTGTTCGACAAATAATAAAAGAGGCGAAGATTGTATTCGGCGTAAAATAGTTTCCCCTTCAGGTTCCAGCAATTCAGGCGGACCTGTTTGAATTTTTTCTTCTCCAGCGGGAGAGAGTCCGGCAATTTCCGACCAACCAGCGTAACATCATAACCGGCCTCTGCCAGGGAACTGCAGATGCGATGCATGCGCTGGTCGTAACTCAGGTCGTTAGTGACGGTAAAGAATAGTCGTTTTGCTTCCACCCGCGGGCAATTTCGACAAAAAAAGGATTTCCCCGGGAAATCCTTTGAACAATGCGATCAGGTGATCTTATTGAGACATCATCTCCGGCTGGTCATCTCCCGGTATCCGCTGGTTCTTTCTTTTGAACAGGTTGGCATCGAATTTACCGAATCTCCAGTTGAAACTCAGCCTCGCGATCTGGGGATCACGGCGGCGGAAGATATTCTGGGTCAGGAACTCCGACTCAGAATAAATACTCTGGCGCCGGGTGCGCAGTACGTCATTGACGTTCAGCGAAAGGGTCGCCTGCCTGTTCTTCAGGAATTCAAAGCGAAGGCCTGCATCCAGCTCAAAATTGGATCGCACATATCCCTGGGCTGTGGTCGCCTGGCCAAACATACCACCAAAGCCACCCCTACCGCCACCGCCTCCGCTTCCCGGAGGAAGGATCCTCCTGGAATCATATTCTGCCGAAAGCTGGAAGGTCAGGTTCTTTGCGAGTTTGAATACGTTGTTGATGTCCGAAGACCAGCTGGCAAACTGTTCCTGGTCGGGCTGGTTCGGATCTTCGATATTGATCTTTGATGTGAAAAGATTGAACTCGGGCGTGATGTCCCACCATTTTGTCATTTTCACCTTCCACACCATTTCAAGGCCTGTAACATAGCTGGACCTTGCGTTTATGAAGGTGTTTACGAAAATGTCCTTTCCCGATTCGGGGTTATTTTCCCTGAAAATATAACGGGTGATCAGGTCATCTGTGTGCTTGTAATATACCGTAGCCAGGAAATTATCCCTGTTCTTTTGAAATGTCTTCTGGTAAGAAAGCTCCACCGAGTTTGTGAATTCCGGGTTCAGGTCGGGGTTTCCGCGACTGATATTTAACGAATCTGAAAAATCCGTATAAGGATAGAGCTGGAAGAAGTTCGGCCGGTTGATCCGCCTGGAATAATTCAGCTGAAGCTCGTTGTCGCCTTTGAATTTCTGGCTAAGGAAAATGCTCGGGAACAGGCTTACCGGGAATTCAATGTTGAATTTTTGTCCCTTATCAGGCAAACGTCCTTCGTATTCGGAACTTTCCAGCCGCAACCCTGCCTGCACGCCGAAGTCTTTGAACTGCCGGGTGTAATTCGCATAAGCTGCATACACTTTGTCGGTGCTGTTGTAATTAACCGACAGGCTGGGTCGAAGGATCTCGTTCCCAAAATTGTCAATGCCATAAAATTCATTGATGGTTTCCGCATCCCTCACCGTAACCCTCGCACCTGTTTCAAATTTGCTGGTTTCATTGATGGGGTTCACAAAGTCCAACTGGAAGATGAGGTTTTCATTGTTCCCTTTTCCATTCTGACGTTGTGAAAATGATTTAAGGGGGGCCTTGGAATTAAAGTCGAGCGAATCGGTCCGGATCAGGTTGGAACTCCAGTTCCGGCTTTTGTTATAAGTGATATCCGCCGTTAGCTCTCTCCCGGCTTTTGGAAAATTATGCTTATAGCTTAGGATCAAACCCCGGTTCCTCATATTGCTTTCAGAATTCGAGTTCCTTTGCTGTAAGGAAGATTTCACCGGCGAGTCCCAGATATCGGTTTGCATTAGGCTGTTGGAAGAAGGCTCGAATTTTCCCCGGTTAAAGTTCCCCGCTATCGAAATGGTGTTCCTGTTATCAATGAAATAGTCAATGCCCGCACGCAGGAAAGCCCAGTGTCCTTCCATCAGGCTGTTATCATCCTGGTGAAGCAGGGTGTCGGGGAAACCAAATGTGGTTCGGTCCGTAGTGCCCCAGCTTTTCGATTTTCTCTGGTTGAAATTTCCATTCACAAAGAAATTCACCTTATCCTGCCTCAGGTTGATGTTTCCGCCAAGGCCCACGCGCCCGCGTGAATCTACATTCGTGCGCAGGCTGCCGTTATACCCGATCTTGCGGTTTTTCTTCAATACCACGTTGATGATACCTGCGGTACCGCCGGAAGCATCAAATTTCGCGGAAGGATTGGTGATCACTTCCACGCTTTCGATCACATCGGCAGGGATTTCTTCCAGCGTCATCGTGGTGGGACGTCCATCAACGAAGATCTGGGGCGTATTATTTCGCATCGTAACATTTCCGTCGATATCCACTTTTACAGAAGGCACATTTCTCATTACATCCACGGCGGTTCCGCCTTCTGAAACAATGTTCCTGTCTACGTTGAATATTTTCCTGTCGATCCCCAGCCTCAGGCCCGGGGTGGTGGCTGTAACAGTTACATTCTCAAGTTGGGTCTCTTCGATGTCGATCTTAATATTGCCCAGGTCTTTGTCCAGCGCCCCTGCCATATTTCCATCCGCAGGACGATCAAAGGATATTTTTTGATCGATCTGCTTATAACCGATGACGGTAATGCGTAAGGTTGACTGGCCGGTAGCAGGGACATTTTCCAGGCTGAAATCACCATTGGCGGTGGTCAGCATACCCGTAATGAGGGTCTCCCGGCGGGTTTTGGTAGCCGAATCGTATTTATTTTGAAAAAGCTGAACAGAAGCGTATTCAATGGGCTTGCCCGTTTTTCCTTCTATTACCTTTCCATAAAACCTTCCGGTGGGAACGGGGCCATTGGGACGGCCCTGGGGTTGAGAAATTGCTATAACTCCAAGAAATCCAAAGAATAAGGTAAAAAAAGCTTTTCTCATTAATTTGAGTTTAACATTAGACGCTCAAAGGCAGGGCAACTTGCTCTGAACAACCGGTAACTTGATAAAAGGTTCATACGAGGGCCGGAATGGTACTCAGGCGAGCGCCAGCAAAGCCAGCATCAGGGCCCCAATAATAAAGCCAGTCAGGGCGCCCAGCCACTGTAATTTTTTCAGCTGATTTCCCAGGTTTGCCTTCACCAGGGTCTTCCATTTTGTTTCATCGATGGAGCCCAGTCTTTCACTGACCAGTTTTCCCACATCGATCTCTTTTTCCAGGGAACCCGCAAGTTTTCCCACCAGAGACGGAAAGATCACCTCCAGTTCGTCCATAAAGACAGTCTTCATTTTATCGATGGTCTTGTCGCCCACGAACATCGAGATCATCGGCATTTGCTTACCGAGCTTCACGCGGAGGAATTCATCCACGTGGGATTCAATGAAGGGTTTGATCTTTTCAAATTGGGAAGGATCCCGGAATTTTTCATCCAGCTTAAAACTGGCCACCAGGTTTTGACCTACCCATTTCCCGGCATTTTTTGCAATTATCTTCCTGCTGGCAGGGATGAATTTGTGAATTATCAGTGAATGAAGCATCCACCCTGTAAGAGCGCCGATCAATGGGAAAAAATAGAAGAT
>CAMLEM010000011.1 GCA_946479005.1 uncultured Chitinophagaceae bacterium
GCCCCATTGCCACTTATTTCTGGGATTTCGGTGACGGCAACACCATCACCACCACCAACCCGAACGTTTATCATATTTACACCTCATTTGGGAACTACCTGCCTAAAGTGATAATGGAAGATCCATCCGGCTGCATCATCCCCGTACAGGGTCCGGACACCATTTTCGTAATAGGGGCCAAGGCTAAGTTTGGACTAGACCGGGATACTTTCTGCGATTTCGGGACGGTCAATTTCATTGATTCCACAACGTTCAATGATCCGCTCGCTTCCTACAGCTGGGATTTCGGTGATGGGGGAACCTCATCTGATCCGGCTCCCAGTCATTTCTATGCTTCGCCGGGATTATACACGGTACAGCTGATCGTGAACACACAAATGGGCTGCCGTGATACGATGACAAAGACCGCGTTGGTGAGAGTGGTGGCGCGACCGGATATCGATATTGCGGGCGACACGGTGATCTGTGTGAATTCTTCCATCCTGCATTCGGGTGTATTCAATGTGCCGGATACTTCACTGGTGACCTGGGAATGGAACTTTCCAAACGGAAATCAATCCACCCAGCAAAATCCACCGCAGCAATTTTATATTGTACCGGGAATGTTCACCGTAACCTCAATGGCGATGAACTCCACAGGTTGCAGGGATACGACCATTCAGAATATCCTGGTGAATCCATTGCCGGTTGCCAATATCCAGACGCCGCTTACCATTTATAATGGATCATCCATTACGATACCTGCCGCTTATTCGGCGAACACGATCTCCTGGAACTGGTACCCGGGTACGGGGCTGAGCTGCACAAACTGTCCTACCCCCGTCGCAGATCCGAAATTCACCACCTTATACCAGGTGGAGTTCACAGATGATAATGGTTGTAAGAATTCATCCACGGTGGAGGTGATCGTGCTTTGCAAGAATGCCAACGTGTTCGTACCAAATACATTCACACCAAACGGGGACGGTAACAATGATGTTTTCTATCCGCGGGGCCAGGGATTGGAGAGGGTGAAAATGCTCCGCGTTTTCAATCGCTGGGGTGAAGTGGTGTTTGAGAAAAAAGAATTTCCCGTCAATGATGCCTCGGCCGGATGGAACGGAACCTTCCGCGGGCACAGGGCCAAGGCCGACGTATATGTTTACCAGCTTGAAGTATTCTGTGAGAATGGGGATGTGATCAGTATCAAAGGAAATATCGCATTGGTGCTATAAAAATGATGTGTAGAAAGATCATATATAAATTTTTCTGGATTGGGCTGCTCTGGTCTTGTGGAGCATCGGCCCAGGACATTCATTTCTCGCAATTCTTCGAAGCCCCTCTTTGGAGAAACCCTTCCCTTGCCGGGATCTACACCGGCGACATCAGGGTACAGGCGGTCTATCGCGATCAGTGGAATAGCGTCACCGATGCTTACCGTACGGGTTCTGTCAATGCAGAAATGAAATTCCCAATAGGTAAGAGCGATGATTTCGTCAGCACTGGTTTGCAGGTATTATTTGACAAGGCCGGCACGATCGGGTGGACGACCGCGCACGTACTTCCTGCATTCAATTATCATAAATCTCTCAGCTCATCACAGAACCGCTACCTGTCGCTGGGAGTAATGGGTGGCTGGGTACAAAGAAGATTCGATCCGTCGAAGATGACGACGAATAATACATTTAATAACGGGGGAATCGGACCGGGGGAAAACATTCCTTCCAGCCAGTTCAGCTATTTGGATGGCAGCGTGGGGCTGAGCTACAATTCCAATCTCGGGCCTGATCCCGAAAATAATTTCTTCCTCGGGGGAGCTTATCATCATTTCAACCGGCCGAAAGGATCTTTTTACCGCAATGCGGATATAGAGCTTGAACCTAAATGGGTCTTCTCTGCCGGGTTCAAATTCGGGGTGACCGACTATTCATACATCACGATCCAGGGTGACCAGTCATTCCAGGGAGGTTTCCAGGAAACCGTGGCCGGTGCGATGTACGGGCTAAAGATCGGGGAAGATATAGAGAAACCCGATTATGTGATACACGCCGGCGCCTTCCTTCGCTGGAATGATGCACTGATTCCTGCGCTCAAACTGGATTACAATCCTTTCTCCCTCACTTTAAGCTATGATGTGAATATCTCGAAGCTGAAACCTTCCAGCTATGGCCGGGGAGGTTTTGAACTCTCCGTTTCCTACACCGGGTTCAGGAAAGAACAAAGGGATTACCTGCTTTGTCCGCGGTTCTAGACAAGGTCAGCGATCCTCCGCATTACTTATGCGGAACAGCAGGGCCGCAAGGGCTCCTCCGCCAAAACACCCGAGAAAATATTTCCAGATATCAGCCCACTCAAATATCCCGGCAGCGGTGGCGCCGACTGCGACCGCAGGGTTGAATGCCCCTCCTGAAAATTTCCCCAGTCCTGCTGCGCAGGCAAAAACAGTAAAGCCGATGGCCAGGCCGTAGAAGTGGTTACCTACCGTTCCTTTTGCCGTGGCTACATTCAATACAACATAAGCAAGGGCAGTGGTGCCCAGCAATTCCGCAATGATAAGTGCAGGTACATTCTCAAAACTTACCACCTCCGGCGTTTCGTTATCGAGGAAGATCAATTTATGGATAAGCATCGCTGTCAACGCGCCCGCTACCTGTACCAACATATACCCAACCGCTTCAGCTGGCGTTATGCGGCCTCTTAACCAAACAGCCAGGGTGACGGCCGGGTTATAGTGAGCCCCGGAGATATGGCCGCCCGCATACACCATCACGACCAAAATGGCACCGATCGCTAACGCCTCTCCCGCGGTCAATATGATCAACATCAGGAAAAATGTTCCGAGATACTCGGTAAGATACTTTCTCATAATGCAGGTTTTAAATTCGTTTTATTCTTTACTTGTTTGAAGATAGTCCTTGCTTGCACACGAGCTACCTGATTTTATTCACCGTCGAAGGCAAAATGAACGTCATTTCCCAGCCGGGGAGCGGTGTCGCGGTTTATCAAAACCTTAAGTTAAATACCCCCGGAAAACAGCTTTTAAGGCAATGATTTACAACTACATATAATTTCGGGTATTTTTACGTTGCCGGTAAAAAAAATTCGGCCTATTTTTAGAATAATAAAAGTAAATTTGGTTCGTTGAGAAGACTTTTACCCATACTGTTCATTATTCTGTTGACAACCATTCATTCGCAGGCGCAAACCTCCAGGGGTCCCGGGCCTGAGGGTGACAGGATCGTTAAATTGTATCCAAACCCGGCTACAACCTATGTCACCTTTGAATTGTCAGGATCAGAACGGGGCTATTCCATCCAGGTATATAGCTTCCTGGGTAAGAAGATGACCGAACGCCAGAACATCTCCCAAAAAACAACGCTGGATCTTAATGAATTCAATCGTGGTCTTTATATGTACCACCTTTTGGATGCATCCGGTAAGATCGTCGAATCTGGTAAATTCCAGGTAACGAAATAATTTTTCCCTTTTTTGGTGGCTCTCTTATTGCACCTCGATGATGAGGAATTTCAGGTATTGCGTATTCTCCAGGTTCCAGACCACAGGATGGTCGGCTGATTGTGTTTGAAAGCTGACCTGCCTGATCTTTCGCCGGGCATCCCTGGCTGCCATTTCAATGATCTGCAGGAATAGTTCAGGTTTCACGAGACTGGTACAGGAAGAGGTTACCAGGAATCCCCCGGGCCGCACCAATTTCATTCCCCGCAGGTTGATCTCTTTATACCCGGTGATCGCTTTTTCAATGTTTGCACGGCTTTTTGTAAAGGCGGGTGGATCCAGCATCACCACGTCATAGTTCTTCCCCTCCTTTCCCCATTGCTTCAGTACATCAAAGGCATTGGCTTCCTCAAACCTGCAAATTTTTTCCAGCCCGTTCAGGCGGGCATTCTCATTGGCCTGCTGCACGGCCGAGGCCGATATATCCAGGCCCAATACCGAGCGTGCACCATAACCCGCTGCGTGGATCTCGAAAGTGCCCGTGTATGTGAAGGCTCCCAATACTTCCGCGCCATTCACAATATTCCTGATGGCCCTGCGGTTATCCTGCTGATCGAGGAAGTAGCCGGTTTTTTGCCCATTCTCAATATCTACAAGAAACCTGAAACCATTTTCATTGATGATCACCTTCGTGTCAAAGGGTTCGCTGAGAAAACCCTTTTTAAGCGGAAGCCCTTCAAGTTCCCTCACTGGAACATCATTCCGTTCGTAGATTCCGCGCGGGGAAAAGATTTTTTCCAGTGCACGAACGATGGAGGGCTTCCACTTATCAATGCCCAGAGCAAGCGTCTGGATCACCAGGTGCTCATTGAATTTATCGATGATAAGTTGCGGTAACGAATCGGCTTCCCCGAAGACCAGCCTGCAATTCTCCGTATAACCAAGTTTCCGGCGATATTCCCAGCACGCTGAAAGTCTCCTGAGGAAAAACGCATCATTGATCTCCTCCTTTTTATCGCGGGTGAGGATCCTGAGCACGATCTGTGAAGCCGGATTCAGGTAACCCCGGCCGATGAACTTCTCGTCGTGTGTATAAACATCAGCGATGTCGCCGGCGGCCAGCTCCTCATCCATCTTATCTACCTCGTTCCCAAAAACCCAGGGATGGCCCATTGGCACCCGCTGCGCGATCTTCCTTTTCAATACCAGCTTCTTCATTATGAACGAAGATAGAGCAGCACCGTCATTTTGTCCCAAAACCCCGGTTGGCAGTATTATTGACTATCGTACCTTTGCAGACAATTTGTAAAAAATGGCAGAAAAAGACTTTGAAAAAGCGTCAGAAAATGAGCTGGATGGGATGGAACTCAATACCGATGAAAACATCAGCGGTACCAGCCATTTGAATGAACCAGTGGAAGAAGAGTCGGAAGTGGAAAAACTCAAGGAAGAGCTGGAAGCCACAAAAGACAAATACCTGAGGAAGGTGGCGGAATTTGACAATTCCAGGCGCCGCCATTCCAAAGAGTTAAGAGAGATCATACAAACAGCGAGTAAGGATACCATCCGGGAACTGTTAGAAGTGCTTGATGATTTCGAGCGGGCACAAAAACAAATGGAAGCCTCCGAAGACATTGTTGCGCTGAAGGAAGGACAGACCCTCATCTTTAATAAGCTTCGTACCATTCTGCAATCACGCGGCCTCAAGCCAATGGACGCCCTGAACCAGGAGTTTAACCCTGACCTGCACGAGGCTGTTTCGGAGATCCCGGCACCTGATGAAAAAATGAAAGGTAAAGTGGTTGACGAACTGGTAAAGGGATATTATCTAAATGATCATATCATCCGCCACGCCAAGGTGGTGGTAGGGAAATAATCACGATGTCGAAAAGAGATTACTACGAAATACTGGGTGTGGGCAAAGGCTCATCAGCCGATGAGATCAAAAAGGCTTATCGGAAGGTGGCTATGCAGTATCATCCCGACCGGAACCCGGGCGATAAGGCGGCAGAAGAAAAATTCAAAGAAGCTGCTGAAGCCTATGAAGTGCTCAGCGATGCCGATAAGAAAGCGCAGTACGACCGTTATGGCCACGCAGGCGTCAGTGGCAATGGCCGTGGCTTCGGCGGTGGAGGCGGTATGAATATGGAAGATATCTTCAGCCAGTTTGGAGATATTTTCGGAGAGGATATTTTCGGCGGATTCTTTGGAGGACAACAACGGGGACGCGGCGGACAGAGAAGCAGGGGCGTGCGGGGCAGCAATCTTCGGGTCAAGCTGAAACTCACTTATGAAGAGATCGCCAAAGGAGTTACGAAGAACATCAAGGTAAAAAAATATGTGGGCTGCTCCACCTGCGGTGGCAGTGGCGCAAAAGACAAGGGTAGTGTGCAAACCTGCCAGACCTGCGGCGGAAGCGGGCAGGTGAGAAAAGTGCAGCAAACTTTCCTCGGCCAGATGCAAACGGTAACCACCTGCCCATCCTGCAATGGCGAAGGGTCAACCATCACCGCCAAATGCAGCACTTGTAAAGGCGATGGAAGAATTTATGGTGAGGAGACGGTTAGCATCGAGATCCCGGCCGGTGTACAGGAAGGAATGCAGCTCAATATCGGGGGGAAGGGTAATGCCGGTGAAAGAGGAGGAATGCCTGGTGATCTCATCATTCTCATCGAGGAGGAAGCACACAAGGAATTACACCGGGAAGGCCTGAACGTTGCCTATGAACTGCATCTCTCCTTCACCGACGCTGTTTTCGGAGTACAGGTGGAAGTTCCCACGATCGACGGAAAAGCGAAGATCAAGATCCCTGCGGGCACGCAAAGCGGGAAGATCTTCCGGCTGAAAGGAAAAGGCTTCCCGGCAGTGAACTCTTATGAAAAAGGGGATCAGCTGATCCACGTGAACATCTGGACACCCCAGCATCTCAGCGCTGAAGAAAGATCTACCCTGGAAAAACTGGCCAGCTCGCCCAATTTCAAGCCGCACCCCGACAAGAATGAGAAGAATTTCTTCGATAAGATCCGGGAGATCTTTTCCTGAGGTTCACTCCTTTTCTTTCTTTCCTTTTTTCACCTTGGTGTAAAGCGCCTTCGCCTGCTGCACAATGGAGATGAATTCCTTTTGAAGCAGATCGTCAGTTCCCGACGAAGACTCGGCAATGGTGAGAATGGCATTCCAGTCACCGTTTTTTACAAAAGGAGAAGAACGCAGTAGCCCTCCAAAAAGCGCAACAGCGGAAGAAAACTTATACGAATTATCCAGCTCCTCAAATGGCTGATAGTCGAAATGGCTTACCTGCTCAAAAGCCCCCTTGACCTTGGGATCCTGGGGATCATTGTACTTTAAGCGCATATAAGCGAACTTCCCGCTGGTATAGTGATCCTTGATCGCACCCCGGTTGATCTCGGTGGGCACGATCTCGAAAAGTGCAACCATCGAGTAGCCGGAACCGATCTCTCCTCCCTCTATCATCGACAGGGAGTCCCGGAGCGCTCCTACCTTGTTATCAAACCCGATCAGCCGGTATTCTTTCACATACTCCGGGTTGAACTCAACATCCATATACACATCATCCGCCACAGAATAAAGCGTTTGGGTGAATTCCTTCAGCAACACCTTCTCGGCTTCCTGGAAATTATCCAGGTAAGCGAAATTGCCATTCCCTTTTTTCGCGAGTGTCTGGATCTTGGAATCCTTATAATTACCCATCCCCACACCCAGACAGGTCAGGTAGATCCCCGATTCACGCTGTACACTGATCAATTCATCCAGCTCCGCTTCTGTTTTCAGCCCAACGTTGAAATCTCCGTCCGTGGCCAGGATCACCCGGTTATTCCCTTCCTTGATAAAATGATTCCTTGCCACGCTATAGGCCAGCTTAATTCCGGATTCCCCGGGCGTGGAGCCGCCCGGCACCAGCTCATCAATGGCCTTTAAGATCTTTTCCCTCTCGATCCCGCTGGTGGGAGGAAGCATTACGCCCGTGACCCCTCCATAAACAACGATGGAGACGGAATCCTTTTCGCGGAGATTGTTCACCAGTAACCGAAAGGCGGATTGCAGGAGAGGTAACCTGTTCTGCATATCCATTGAGCCGGATACATCCACGAGAAAGACCAGGTGGCTCGGCGGAAGGGTATCGAGGTCCAATTTCTTCGAGGAAAGATTGACAAAGAACAATTGATTATCGGGATTCCAGGGACAATCGCTGAGCATTGTCCTTATGCTGAATGTTTCCCCGTTCTCCGGCTGGCTGTAATTCAGGTTGAAATAATTGAGCATCTCCTCCACGCGCACCGCATCAGGAGGGACCATTGATTTCAGTGTTATGAACCGCCTGATATTGCTATATGAAGCGCGGTCCACATTGAGCGACATCCCTGTACTTGGGAATTTTTTTGCATTGACGAAATGATTCTCCAGGAGCGAAGCATAAGTTTCATCCCCTGCGTACCATCGCTTCTGCTCCTCCCTGTCGAGGTCGCGGGTAAGGGAAGCCAGTTTTTGCCGGCGGGAACTGGCGGAAGTGGAGAGTTTTTTGAGCTTCACGCTGGAATACCTTTCCGCATCCAGGACCAGGCATTCCTTGAGATACCCGTCGAGCATGAAACTGAAGCTATCTTTCTGGTGATGGGCCACGATTCCAAAAGTGCCGGAAGAGCCGCTTCGAAAGATATAACCGGTCCGGTGCTGTAAAATGGTGACGTTCTGTAAAATATTCCCGTTCTCATCCTTCACCTCACCCCGCACATAATACTGCTGGCTGTCAGCGGAAAAACACAGGAGCAGGAGCAATGTGATATGACATAAGGCCTTCAACGGGATTTTTTCAAAGGATAATTTACAAAAAAACAAGGAGAGCTTAAATGACCTGGTAGATCTCCTTTAGATTCCTCCCAAGTCCGTCATAATCAAGTCCGTAACCCACAACGAACTTATTAGGTATATCAAAGCCGATATAGTCGATATGAAGAGGGTACTCGGTGGCCTCGGATTTATGAAGTAGCGCGGCGATCCTCAGTGAGCCGGGTTGTTGGTGCATCAGCTTTGGCAAAAAATCATGAAGCGTTTTCCCGGTGTCAACGATATCTTCAACAATGACAACATCTTTACCAAAAAGGTCTTCCTCAAGGCCAATGGAGGTGACCACTTTTCCCGAGGATTTCAGGCCTTTATAGGAGGCCAGCTTGATAAAACAAAGCTCCGCTTCGATGTTAAGATGCTTAAAGAGATCGGAAGCGAACATAAACGAACCATTGAGGATGGCTATGAACAAAGGCCTCTTCCCTTTATAATCCTCGTTTATTTTATCGGCCAGTTCCTTTACTCTTTGCTGGATGGTTTCTTCGG
Organism: uncultured Chitinophagaceae bacterium; assembly: GCA_946479005.1. The sequence continues at coordinate 8,788 of CAMLEM010000011.1, forward strand.
GGAGATAGATCTCGAAATCTTTGTCATGCACTTTGATGTGTGACATATAATAAGCAGTTTAGTGGGTTGATCCGCCAGGCGTGGGAACCATTGAATATTTTTCCCTGACGGCGAGCTTTGGAACGATCGCTGACCTGATCTGCAAGCTAAGCTTCTCTCCGGGAGCGGGCATATCTCCCGCCTTCAGCCAGTTGAGTTCTCTCAGGCTTTCCTCGCGTATCGCATACAATTGGGCAATATCGTGCAGGTTCTCGCCGGGCTGTACAATATGGAATTCCACGGAACCCGTTTTACGTTTCCTTTGCAGGTACACGAGCTGGTCATATTCCACCGTTTCCGTGCGGGGGATCTCGTTGAACTCATAAAGCCGGGAAAGATCCACTCCATAGGTTTGGGCAATGGCGAGGTAAGGCACCCCTCTTGTCACATAAACCACTTTTGTATCGTGGATCCTGAAAACACCTGCCGGATAGGTGGGGGATTTCTTTACGGGCTCCGCAGGCAACTCTTCCTCCTCCCTGGCACTGGCAGCTACAACAGGATCCTGCTCGGTGACCGGCGCTTTCTTACCGAGCGCGATCAGCGAATAATCGTTCAGGTTATAATCTTCGATGATCTTGATCAGGGCAACAGGGTACTTGGGATTTGTGGCATACCCTGCTTTCTTGAGGCCATAACACCAGGCCTTGTAATCGGTGGGATCAAGATCAAAAAGAAAGGCATAACGTGCATTTTGCCTGAGGAAATTGGAATGATCCCGGTAAGAATCCATCGCTGATGGATATTTCCGGAAACATTCCTGCCTGTAATCATCGTCGTGCCGTACAGATTCGCCGGTCCAGTTAGATTTGCACTTGATACCGAAATGATTGCTTGAGCGTGTCACCAGGTCACTGGTCCCTGCCGTGGTTTCCAGGATGCCCTGGGCGAGCTTTACGGAAGCCGGCACACCGGTTCGTTGCATTTCTTCGATGGCTATTTCCCTGTAAGTATCAATATAGTTTTTGATGACTTCCGCGTTTTGCGCCTGGGCAGTCCCGGTTGCAAGCAGCAGCAGGATGGCTATCGATCGTAGTTTTTGCATCAGGGCGGTTTGATTTTAAATTTTTCGCAAAAGGAGCAGTCCGTCCCGGAGCGTCAGTACCATCTTCTCAACATCCTCCCTGGACCGGATAAAATCATTGAATGCCTTGATCCCTTTTGCGCTCTTTCCTTTTACGGGGTCTTCAAGTACCTCCCCGTGAAAAAAAATATTATCTGCGAAAATAAACCCGTTTTTCCGGAGATGCGGTAAAACGAGCTTAAAATATTCAATATATGCGGGTTTATCCGCATCTATAAAGACCAGGTCCCAGGTTTCTTTAAGCCGCGGAACGATATCTAACGCATTTCCCACGTGTAAAATTATCTGTTCGGGCCGGGCGAAACGATCGAAAAAAGCTCTCGCCCGGGCAGCGTCCTCCTCTCTCAGTTCAATGGTATGTACCTGCCCATCCAGGGTCAGCCCCTTGGCCAGTGACAGGGCGCTAAAACCTGTGAACGTGCCGATCTCCAATACCCTCCGCGGCCGGATCATATGGCTGGCCATTTCGAGGAACTTTCCCTGTAAATGACCACTTAGCATCTGCGCCTCAGGGTGATTCTTTTCTGTGAAATCGATGATCTCCTGTAATAATGGATCTGGCGGACTACTAAGTTTCCCGGCATAGGATTCCACCAAAGGATTGACAAGTTCCAAGACCTCAGTTTTTATGTTGCGTGACCAGGATCCGGTTTGCCTTCACTTTTCCTGGAAATCATCCAGAGCCCGGCAAAAGTGAGGATCCCATTGATAAGTATCAATTCGTTCCCGATCCTGTAACCGTTGAACAGGCCGCCTTCCGGAAGGGGAATGTTCATATGCAATTTTGCAGAATACCATTCGGGGTTGCTGGCCAGGTCAATGCCCAGCGCCAGCAGGGGCGCGATGATACAAACCGCCCAAATGAAATTCTCATTCAATTTCCGCTTTGTCAGGATGCCGAAGGCGAATAGGCCTAATAAGGGGCCATAGGTGACACCGGCGAGTTTCAATATGAGATCGATGATGAGCTTATCATTGATCACTTTGAAAAGAAGCACCATCAGGAAGAATATAACGGCAAAGGTGAAATGCACTTTCAAACGGGTTCTTTTCTTCTCTTTTTCCGTTCCTTCTCTTTTCTTGATGCCTAAAATATCGATGCAAAACGAAGAGGTCAGGGAAGTGATCGCCCCGTCCACGCTCGGGAACAATGCAGAGATCAGGGCGAGAACAAAAATGATCCCGATCGCCCCTCCGAATCTTTCCAGCGCAATAAAGGGAAACAGTTCATCAGGTGGCTTGTTGATACCATTCACGTTGGCATAGAGGTATAACACACCCCCCAATACCAGGAAGAGAAAATTCACGATGATCAGTACCGTGGTGAAGGTGATCATATTCTTTTGGGAATCCCGGAGGGTCCTCACGCTGATGTTCTTCTGCATCATTTCCTGGTCAAGCCCCGTCATCGCGATGGCAATGAACATCCCTCCCAGGATATGCTTCCACATATAGGAGCTCGAATTGACATCGGTATTGAAGATCTGCGTATAACCCTTCTCCGACATCATCGACCAGGCTCCGCCAAAATCCGTACCCAGGGCATTCACCACTACGATCGTGCAAACCACAAGACCCAGCAGCATACCCGTGGTTTGCAGGGTATCAGTATAAACGATCGTCTTCACCCCTCCTTCGAAGGTGTATAATAATATCAATACGAGGATAACCAGCGAGGTTAACCAGAATGGGATCCCCAGATCGTTGAAAATGAAAAGCTGGAGTGTAACAATAACGAGGTAAAGCCTTGCCGTAGCACCCACCGTTCTTGAAAGGATAAAAAAGAACGCGCCGGCCTTGTGCGCATTCACCCCGAACCTCCGCTCCAGGTAGGTGTAAATGCTGGTCAGGTTCATTTTATAATACAGGGGAAGCAACACAAAGGCGATCACGGCATACCCGAAAAGATAGCCGATCACCACCTGGAAATAGAAAAAATTGCTGGCTCCCACAGCCCCGGGTACACTTACAAAGGTGACCCCGGAAAGGGAAGTGCCGATCATACCAAAGGCCACCAGCATCCAATTGCTGTTGCGGTTCCCAATGAAAAATGAATCATTGTTGGAATTCCGCGAGGTGAACCACGCAACGGTCAGCAGCAATACGAAATACCCAATGACGAATGAAAAGAGGACGACAGGACTCATAACCTACCTTTGCGGCAAGATAATCAATGATGGCAATAAGTTCTCTTGCGGTTTTTTGTGGTTCGAAAAATGGAACAGATCCCCTGTTCACACAACACTCGGTCCAACTGGGCAGGTTGCTGGCCGAAAATAATGTTAAACTGGTCTACGGAGGTGGGAGCGCGGGCCTGATGGGCGCGATCGCCGACAGTGTGATGGACAATGGCGGAAGTGTTACAGGGATCATTCCCCGCATTCTCGTTGAATGGGAAAGGCAGCACCTGGGGATCACCGAGCTCATCATCTCCGATGATATCCAGGAAAGAAAAAGAAGGATCTACAGTCTCTGTGATGCGGCGCTCATCCTGCCCGGGGGTTTTGGTACGATGGATGAGCTCTTCGAGATCATTACCTGGAACCAGCTCACCATTCACGACAAGGAGATCTTCATTCTCAACAGCGGGGGATTTTATGATCATCTTATCGCTCACATCTCGGCAATGAAAAAAGAAGGCTTCCTGTATGTGGAAGCCTATGAGAAGATCCATTATCTCGATTCTCCGCCCGACCTGCTGAATTATCTCTGAGTTCAGCGTCCCTTGTTTCCCAGCCCGATATTAAAGCCCGCACGGATCACCGGCACCATATCCACCCTTTGCTGTGAAGGATCATTGGGATTGATGCTGACGCGGGTATAGGGTGAGTTTTGATTCTTCAACACATCAAATAAGAGGGAGATGTAGTAAAAAGTTGTACCCCCCTTAAATCTTCCCTGCGCAAGTCCCGCACCAAGCAATAATGAACTGACATCTTCCTTGTACGTTTCTGTGGGCGAGCCGCCGGGATAGACATATTTCTGCTTGATGAAATTATGCTCAAACTGGGCTTGCACGAAAATGATGGGGATGGGATAGATCCTCGTGAAAACGCCGGGGCCCATAATGGTCTGGCGTATCTTATCATCGTAATACTGGTAATCCCTTGCCCCGCTGTACATAAAGTTGAATACCAGCCCCGCGTCGGCCCAGCTGCTGAGCGTGTGACCCAGCATCGGCGTTGCGCCCAGGATGGTCTGCTGATTAAAGAATGATACGGTTACACTGCCTCCCGTGAACAGGCCGTCTGAAAATTTTACTTCCGGCTCCGTCTCTTTTGTTTCAGGATCCTGCGCGAAAACAATTCCACCGGATAAGACGGCGATCACAAGACCCAATATTCCCTTTTTATACATACTGCTGTTTTATGTTAATTGTCAATCAAAAATCTTACCTGCATTCAGAATGTGCCCGGGGTCGAAGATCTTTTTTATCTCCTTCATCAGTCGCATCTGCGTGGGATCGAAGATGATATCCATATACTCCTTTTGAACCAACCCGATGCCGTGCTCGCCGCTCAGCGTCCCGCCAAGCTTTTTGGTCAGCTCAAAGATCTCACGGATCCCTTCCCTGAGAGAACCATTCCAGGCCTCATCGCTCATTTCCCCTTTGATGATATTTACGTGAAGATTCCCATCGCCTGCGTGGCCATAGCAGACTGAATGGAAGCCATACCTTTTCCCGATCTCCTTGACACCCCTGAGAAGCACCGGCAACTCCGCCCTCGGCACCACGGTATCCTCCTCCTTATAAATGGAATGGGATTTCACCGCTTCTCCCACCCTTCTCCTCATCTTCCACAATTCTGCTTTTTGCTGGGCGTCCTCCGCGAAAAGGATCTCACCACATTCAAATTGCTGCACGATCTCCGATATCCCTTCCATTTCACGCATCAATACATCCGTGTCATTGCCATCCACTTCTATAAGCAGGTGGGCCTGCACATCAGCTGGAATGCTAACCGCA
>CAMLEM010000012.1 GCA_946479005.1 uncultured Chitinophagaceae bacterium
TAAACAAGGGGATGGAATGGGCGCCGGGAATATGGGCGTGTTTGTATTCGGCGGGGGATCGTACATCGATAAGGATATTCCCCCTGCCCTGTGAGAGAAATGATGATATGGGGAGTTTTTCAATCAAGGTCAGGTCTGGAAAGTTTTCCCACAAAGGCAGAGGAAACACAGAGAACACAAAGAAATAAAATTGGTCGTTTCTTCGTGACCTCTGTGGAAAATGTATTTTTCTATTTATTCATACTCGCCAGGAACTCCTCATTGCTCTTCGTACCCTTCATCCGGTTCTGCAATTCACGCATCGCCTCTTCTGCATTCATATCGGTCAGGTAAACACGCAGCAGGTTCATACGCTGTAATACATCCGGTGCGAGAAGAAGATCATCGCGGCGCGTGCTGGATGCCACGATATCAATGGCGGGGAAGATTCGTTTATTGGAAAGCCGGCGCTCGAGCTGCAATTCCATATTACCTGTACCCTTGAATTCTTCAAAAATCACCTCGTCCATTTTGGAACCGGTATCAACCAGCGCCGTGGCGATGATCGTGAGGGAACCACCGTTTTCGATCTTGCGGGCGGCTCCGAAGAATTGTTTGGGCTTTTGCATCGCATTGGCTTCAACACCCCCTGACAATACCTTTCCCGAAGCAGGGGCCACGGTATTGTGCGCCCGTGCAAGACGGGTGATCGAATCCAGGAGGATCACCACATCGTGGCCACATTCCACCAGCCGCTTTGCTTTTTGAAGCGCAATGGTGGAGACCTTCACGTGTTTTTCTGCGGGTTCGTCAAAAGTAGAAGCGATCACTTCCGCGCGAACGCTTCTTTCCATATCAGTCACCTCTTCAGGGCGCTCATCCACGAGCACCACCATCAGGTAAATTTCAGGATGGTTGGCCGCAATCGCATTGGCGACTGCTTTCAGCAACATTGTTTTACCGGTCTTCGGCTGAGCCACGATCAATCCCCGCTGGCCTTTCCCGATCGGCGTGAACAGGTCCATTATTCTTGTGGACATATCCGAAGGAGAGGTGAAGAGGTTTAATTTTTCATAAGGGAAAAGCGGGGTGAGATAATCGAAGGGAACGCGGTCTCGCACTTCTTCAGGGCTCTTCCCGTTGATCGTATCCACCTTCAGCAACGCAAAATATTTCTCCCCTTCTTTGGGGGGCCGTACCGCACCGTGAACGGTGTCGCCGGTTTTCAATCCAAATAGCTTGATCTGCGAAGGAGAAACATATACATCATCCGGAGAGGACAAGTAATTATAGTCAGACGAACGAAGGAAGCCGTATCCATCGGGCATCATTTCCAATACACCTTCTGAGAGGATCACCCCGTCAAATTCTATGTTGAACTGCTGTTCACGACGGCTGGGATATACCTTATTCTGAGTGGAACTTTCACCAGGTGATTCGCCCTGGGGAGCAGGCACTCCTTCCGGGTATTCTGCAGTTTGTACGCCTGCCGTTGAACGGTTGCCGGTAGAACGGCTTCCGTCGCCGGGGACTGGTTTTTCCTCGCGGGTCTTTTCTGCAACCTCTGTTTCCGCATTTTGGTCAACGGGTTCTTCTTCTACTTTCTTACGGCCGCGTTTGGCGGGTTGCTTTTCGTCTTTCTTAATTGGCAAGGGTGATTTTTTTTGAGGTTTAGGTTCATCGCCATTCGTTTCCACGATCGCTTCTTCGGTGGTGATGCCAGTATTTGTTTTAATGATCCGCTTTTTCTTACCGTCGGAACTGCTGGCTCCTTTGGAGCCTGCGATGGCCTGGCTGTCGAGAATCTTGTAAACCAGGTCCTGCTTGGTCATTTTTTTTGCGTTAGGAATCTTGAGCTGTTCAGCAATATCGAGAAGCTCAGGAACGAGCATATCGTTCAATTGAAGGATATCGTACATATAAAAATCTTGAGGTTAATCACAACTCACAGGCGCCAGTCTGGAGATCAGAAAAAAAATTTGAATTTATGATTGAGTGAAATCGGCGGTAAATGAAGTGCTAATAGTCTGGGAGAACTGTACTTATCAGCCTATTTCCGCTGCAATGATACAACGAATTCACGAAAATCAAAAAATTTATGGTTTATCAAGAAATGCCGGGAACTGCGGGCAGCCCTGGTTTTGAAGCCGCAGCTCATAGATGGCAATAGCTATATTTGCCCTTCCAAAAAAGCGTTATGTTCAATAATAGGACCAAAATCAGGCAATTGCTGACCTGGGAGCCTGAAAGTCAGGAAGTGATCGTGATGGGATGGGTGCGTACCTTCCGGAATAACCAGTTCATCGCCCTGAATGATGGCTCCTGTAATGCGAACCTGCAGGTGGTCCTGGAGCTCGGCAAATTTGACGAAGAATTGCTGAAAAGGATCACCACTTCGGCTTCGCTGAGGATCGAAGGCCGGCTGGTGCCTTCACTGGGGAAGGGTCAGAAAATGGACCTCGTTGCAAGAAATGTGGAGGTTTTGGGCGATAGTGATGCGGAGATCTATCCCCTGCAGCCGAAGAAGCATAGCCTGGAATTCCTGCGCGATATCGCCCATCTCCGCTTTCGCACCAATACTTTCGGATCCGTATTCCGCGTGCGGCATTCCCTGGCCTTCGCTGTGCATAAGTTTTTTAACGACAAGGGTTTTGTGTATATGCACACCCCGATCATCACGGCCAGTGATGCAGAGGGAGCCGGCGAGATGTTCAGGGTCACTACACTTCCGTTTGATAATACACCACGTACAGAAAAAGGTGAGGTGGATTTCAGCCAGGATTTTTTCGGGAGGGCTACCAATCTTACGGTAAGCGGCCAGCTCGAAGGGGAGCTGGGTGCCACGGCCTTTGGTGAGATCTATACGTTTGGTCCCACCTTCCGCGCTGAGAACAGCAATACCACCCGGCACCTGGCTGAATTCTGGATGATCGAACCGGAGATGGCTTTCTGCGACCTGGAGGATAATATGGACCTCGCCGAAGAATTCATCAAGTATATCATTGCTTATGCAATGGAAAATAACAGGGAGGACCTGGAATTCCTTTCCCAAAGGCTGAGCGATGAGGAGAAATCCCTACCCCAGGATAAGCGAAGCGAAATGAACCTGATCCAGAAGCTGGAGTTTGTTTTGAATAACAGTTTTGAAAGGATCACTTATACGGAAGCGCTGGACATCCTGCGCGAGAGCCCGTTCAATAAGAAAAAGAAGTTCCAGTTCCCCATCACTGGCTGGGGGATGGACCTGCAAAGCGAACACGAACGATACCTCGTGGAAAAGCATTTTAAGAAGCCGGTCATTCTTTCAGATTACCCGAAAGAGATCAAGGCATTCTATATGCGACAGAATGATGATGGGAAGACCGTTGCCGCGATGGACATTCTTGCCCCGGGCATTGGCGAGATCGTCGGCGGTTCACAAAGAGAAGAAAGATTCGATCACCTGCTTGCCCGAATGCAGGAGATGAACATTCCCGAAGAAGAGCTATGGTGGTACCTCGACACCCGCCGCTTTGGAACCGTACCCCACGCGGGTTTTGGACTGGGATTCGAAAGGATGGTGCAGTTTGTAACGGGAATGACTAACATCCGGGATGTGATCGCGTTCCCAAGATACCCGGGTGGGGCGGAGTTTTGAGAAAGAAATATTCCTCTTTTATTTGGATGGCCTTCGTGTTGGTGGAGTGAATTTCACTACCTTAATCGGGCGTGAGATACCGGCTGCTTTTCATATTCATTTTATTTTTCCTGGAACTTCCGGCCCAGTCGGTAATGGAAACAATGCAGGCTGCAGTAGAACATTACCAGAATGGAGAATATGAGAAAGCGATCCCGCTGGCTGAAACTGCGGCGGGGGAAATCAGGTCGATGATGGGCGAAGAGAATGTTTTCTATAAAGCCCTTCTCACCATTCAGGCAGGGTCGCATAGTAAATTATATAATTACTTAAAGGCGGAAGCGATCTGGCTTAAGCTGAAAAAGCTGGGGGAAAAGGACAAATCCGACGGGGGGTATGCCGCCTGTTTGAATAACCTGGCCAACCTCTACAGCGAGATGGGATTGTATCAAAAGGCCGAACCTCTCCTGGTTGAGTCGATGGAACTGACCAGAAAGTACACGAACGACCGGGATTCCACCCTTTCCTACAACATCAATAACCTGGCGGCTTTGTATCATTCGATGGGGCAGTATGCGAAAGCGGAACCCTTGTACATACAGGCGATGGAGATCCGGAGGAAAGTCGTGGGGGCGAATCATCCTTCCTATGCTGTCAGCATCAATAATCTCGGAACGTTATACCTTGAAATGGGACAAGCGCAGAAAGCGGAACCCTTATTCCTGGAAGCAAAGGAGATCCGGAAAAGGACGACAGGAGAAATGGATGCAGACTATGCAATGACCCTGAATAACCTGGCAGCGTTATATGAAGACAAAAAGGATTATGCAAAAGCGGAGGCGCATTACCTGCAGGCCCAGGAGATCTGGAAGCAAAAAGATCAGCAGAACCCGGATTATGCAATGAACCTGAATAATCTCGCCAGCCTTTACGTGAAGATGAAGCAGACTCAGAAAGCGGAGGCCCCGATGAAAAAAGCCTCGGAGATCTGGCGAACGATCTATGGTGAGAAGCATCCACTCTATGCGCTTTCACTGAACAACCTGGGGGCATTGTACCGGCGATCCCGGTCAAGATTGAACGAATCGAAGCAGATGTACGAGCGTTCACTTCTTTTGCGGAAGGAGGTCCTGGGCAAGGATCATCCCCTGACCGCGGATACGGAGAATGACCTGGGCCTGCTGTATATGCAACTCGGGGAGTACGCTAAAGCAGAAACCCACCTCGTGTCGGCCAGCCGTACTATAATGGAAAACCTGGTCTCGAATTTTTCTGTTTTATCTGACAAAGAGAAGGCCCGTTATCTTGAATTTAATTACCTGTCCCTGGAATCGAACAATAGCTTTATCCATAATCACCGGGATGTTTCAAAAGCATTTCTAAGAAATAGTTTTGACCTGCACCTTTTATTCAAATCCCTGTCCCTGGCAGATACAAGAAATATGCTGAACCGGGTGAAGAACAGTAACGACAGTTCTTTGCGCCGCCTGTTCGAGGAATGGAAGACAAAAAAACTGATCCTTTCTCATCAATATTCACTTCCTGCTGGAAACAGGATGAGTGATCTTGCCACCCTGGAATCTTCAGCGGAGGCCATTGAAAAAGAATTGAACAGGCGTTCTATTGCGTTCAGGGATCAAAAGGAAATGCTCCGGGTAAATACTGCGCAGGTGCAGGCCCGTCTTGCAAATGACGAGGCTGCCATTGAGTTTGTGCGTTTTCGATTGTACCGGGATCAATGGGATGAATCCGCGATGTACGGGGCTTATGTGTTGAGAAAAAATGATGAGGCGCCGGTATTTGTACCCCTTTGTACAGAAACGGATCTCGACAGGGTGATCCTGAAAGGAGGCAGTTCTCCCACCAATGTGGCAAAAGTATTTTACCGTTCACTGATTAGGTCTGACCGTTCCAGCCTCGCGGATAGTTTATACGAGATCACCTGGAAGCCTTTGGAAAAATATCTTTCCGGGGTAAAGAGAGTTTCTTATTCGCCCGCGGGAAAGCTTTATGGGATCGCATTTCACGCGCTCCCATCCGACAGCAATACATTCCTGGTTGACAAATACCTGCTCCAGCAATACACGAGTATCCGGAACATCGCACTTCGTAGTGCCGAGGTGAAAGCAACACGGATCGGGAATCTGGTATTATTTGGCGATGCCACTTTTTCGATGGACAGCAGCCAGCTGGTGAAAAGGAGAAGCATTTCTGTGGTAAGCAGCAGTATGCCTGTGAAAGGGCTGGTGGATACAAAGGAAGCGGGTCCCTGGACAAACCTTCCAGGTACGGCGGAGGAAGTCAGGCAAATCGAAAGCATCTTCAAAGGAAAAGCAATGCCCGTGAGGGCATATACAGGCATTGAAGCCTCGGAAGAGAATGTAAAGGCGCTGGACGGCCGGTCGCCCGGCACTTTACACATTGCCACCCACGGTTTCTTTTTGCCGGAAGGAAGCAGAACTTCCGGAACGACCGATTCTTATTCAGCTGCCCGTGACCCCCTGCTAAGGAGCGGACTGGTATTCGCGGGGGGAAATTATTCCTGGACAGGAGGCCGGTCGATAGCAGGCGTTGAAGATGGGATCGCTACGGCATATGAACTCGCCCAGCTTGACCTGGGCAACACAGAACTCGTGGTGTTAAGCGCCTGCGAAACGGGATTGGGAGATGTGAAAGGTGCGGAAGGCGTTTTCGGATTGCAGAGAAGTTTTAAGATGGCAGGAGTGAAAAATATGATCGTCAGTTTATGGCAGGTGCCTGACAAAGAAACCATCGAATTGATGACCGCCTTCTATTCTAATCGCCTCGGTGGCAAATCCACCCGTGAATCCTTTAATCTTGCGCAGGGGGAAATGCGCAGGAAATATCCGCCCTTTTATTGGGCAGCGTTCGTGTTGGTGGAATAACAATCATTTTTTCCAGAATAATCCGATCCTGCGTTTTACATCTTCCCTTATATTAACGTAGAACAAATTAATATCCCCGACGTGATAATTGCGGCGGATGAAAAGAAAGCTCCAGGGGAATTTTGGATGATGAGAATATAAAAATCCATTTTTGATCCAGCCATCCGTAGTAGCAGGATGGATCTTATTGAAATCCTTTAATACACTTCCTTTATTCAGCTCCCGGGGTGCATATTCGCCATCGGTCTTCCAGTGAAGCGGGTTGGTCACGAGGACAGCGGAATTGTCTTCTTTCTTCAGGTACCAGGGAACATATCCTTTATGTAAGGTCCTCCAACTGATCACACAGCCGGTTTGTAAAGAGTCGCGGCAAAATTCGATAGATGAAAATTCACCCTTTTTCACCGGCCAGCCAATGACGTAAGCTACCACAAGCCTGTTTTTTAAATTCCCGCTCTCGAAATAGTCTTTGATCAGCCGGTTCATCATAAAAGCTCCCTGGCTGTGGGAGGCAAGGATGATCGGCCGGTTCTTATTCCAGTTGGCCAGGTAATATTCGAACGCGGACCTGATATCAGCATAGGCAAGCTCGAAAGCCTTTAACGCGGCTTCTTTATCCTTCTGAAAAAAATTCCGGAGATGACCCTGGCGATATCGGGGAGCAAAGACGCGGGACTGCTCATTGAACACGCTCGCCTGGAAAAGAATGGTTGAATAATCCGTTTTGGCATTGATCCTCGCCGCGTCAATCGGAGCGTTTGGAGCTCCATTGATCTTCCTTCGCGTGTAGGTGGTGGGATGCAGGAAAAAAACATCGGTGGTTGAATCCCTGTAACCATTTTGAAGCGGCAACGGGATGCTGTCTGATGGATCCGGTTTCCACGGATGTGCTGCCCAATAATCGAGGTCTTCATAATGCGGCCTGCCATCTGTTGACCGGAACGTGTAGAGTTCTTCAAATGGCTTGTATCTGTTGCACGAGGTAAGGAAACACAGGAAAAGGCAAAGGATTGATATGGTACGCATTCCGAACAGGAATGCAAACTGAGGGAATGAATGGCAATTACCAAATTGCCGCCTGTTAAATTCGATTTTACAACCATTTCCGGGCTTTTTAAACCATTCATCAAAGAGGTGGGTTACCAACCTTGTGAATGGGGTATGTGTTTAAAAACATAAAAATCAATAATTTAAATGTTTAGTTATCCGAATTTAATCTAAATTACTGGAAAAAATATGGTACTTTAGTTTGCATAGTACCATCTATCACCCTATCTTTGTGTCATCAAGCTAAAAAGAGGTTATGAATATTGAAAATACACAGAGCCAGATGCGAAAGGGAATCCTCGAATTCTGTATCCTATCGATCATAAGAAGAGGGGAAGCCTATCCCAGCGATATCGTGGAAGAGATGAAGGCAGCGAATCTCAGCATCCTGGAAGGAACGCTATACCCGCTTTTAACGAGATTAAAAAACTCAGCGATGCTCACTTACCGGTGGGTGGAAAGTAATTCAGGTCCACCCCGAAAGTATTTCTCCCTAACCGAGAAAGGAGAAAGTTTCTACAAAGAACTGGAACAAACCTGGAATGAATTATCGAATGGCGTGAATACGCTGACGAAAATGAAACCAGATTCAGGCAACGCATAAAGCAAGCACACACAATCAAATCATACGAAGATGAAAAAGATCATTAACATAAACCTGAGTGGCCGGGTGATCCCCATCGAAGATTCGGCCTATGAGAAGCTGAAGGCTTACATAGAAAGTCTCCGAAGAATATTCGCCCGCGAGGAAAGCCGTGAAGAGATCATCAATGACATAGAAAGCCGCATCGCGGAATTGATGAATGACAAGATCCGGATGGGCGCCACCGTGGTCACGGATACAGATGTAGATGCCATCATTGCATCAATGGGAACAGTGGAGGATTTTGAAGCAGAGGAGAATGAATCGCTGGGATCGGCCACGACAGCTTCATCCGGGCAGAGAGAATTTACGTATGCAGAACCTCGCAGAGGAAAGACCCGGCTTTACCGTGATACCAGTGACCGGTTCATCGGTGGTGTATGTGCGGGTATCGCCAACTACCTGAACGTGGATCCGGCGATCATAAGGATACTTTTTGCCATCATCACCTTTGGCGGATTCGGGCTGGGTGTCCTTGCATATATTATCCTTTGGATCGTATTGCCACCCAAGGACCTGGATGATTATACCGGGAAAAGGCTGTTCCGAAATCCTGACGACAGCATACTGGGGGGTGTTGCAGGCGGACTGGCTGCTTATTTCAATAAAAGCTCAAGCGTGATCAGGCTGATCTTCGCCGCACCCCTGATCCTCAATATCATTTTTGGAATCATAAGCTGGCCCTTCTTTGAAGGGGGTTCCTTCTTTCCGAACATCGTCTTTGGCTCGTTGACCGGCACTTTCATTCTTGCTTATATCGTTCTTTGGATCGTGCTTCCTGAAGCCAGCAGTCCTTACCAGAAAATGGAAATGCGGGGAGAAAAGGTGGATGTTAATTCGATCCGCCAGAACGTGGTGGAAGGCGCGGGAGGAATGAAAGACCGGGTGAAAGGCTGGACGGAAGAAGTGAGGCAATCAGCATCTACACTTGGAAATCGCGCAAAACAATTCGCCGACACCAGGGGCAAAGCATTCGCTACGGAGGCCGGCCAGGCAGCACGGCGAACAGGCAGGGGCATCGGCCACGTGATCGGGGTTTTATTCAAGGTGTTATTCCTGTTGATCGCAGGGTCCATCGCATTCGGTCTCTTCGTTGCGCTGATCGGCATCCTTGTGGGAGGCGCGGGGTTCTGGCCTTTGAAAAATTTCATCTTTGACGGGTTCTGGCAGAATACTTATGCCTGGGGCACCCTGATACTTTTCCTGGGCGTACCGCTCATTGCATTCATTGTTTGGCTGCTCAGGAGGCTGATGAGGGTGCGATCACACAACAACTACCTCGGGTGGATCTTCGGGGGGCTTTGGGCACTTGGTTGGGTAAGCGTTACACTGTTTGTCGCGAGCATTATGAAAGACGTCAGGGCGAGCAACTACAGGAGACCTCCCGACGTGGTTGCCATCAGCAATCCTGCCAATGGAAAACTCATCGTACGCGTCAATGAACCAGAGATCGAATATTCCGGCCCCACACCCTGGGTGGATTTTACCGGTAAAGGATTCGACATCTCCGAGGATAGCCTGCACATAGCCAATATCAGGATCCAGGAAATAGAACTGAGCGCCGACAGCAGTTTCCACGTCTATGTGAAAAAATATTCAAAAGGCCGGACGGTTTCAGAGGCAGAAGCAAGAGCGCAGAAGATCTCTTTTCATACTTCTGCGGCAGATAGCTTCCTCAACCTGGGAAGTCACCTGAGCATTGATAAAGGATCCAAGTTCCGGGGCCAGGAGATCCTGGTAACCATACAGGTTCCCGCTGGTAAAAGGATCTATTTTGATGAGACCATCAAGCGACTGCACAGCTTCATCAGGTTCCGTTTCGATGATGATCATAACAACCGAAGGGTGGATATCGATGACGATTATGAATTCGGGTACCGGACCCATATTGAATACACAATGGGTGCCGATGGTATCCTCCGCGATACCAATGGTGAAAGCGTTGCAAAACCTAAGGAAAATTACCGTTACCGCGAAGAGGCTAACGATAGCCTGAAATTGGAGAAAGAGATCGAAAGAAAGCGCCGGGAACTGGAAGAGCTGGAAAGAAGGAAGAACAACAATGGCTCCATCCAGCCCAGGCTTCGGGAGGAAAGAATGGTCAGTCGCGATGAAGTTTCGGGACCGAATGCCGGTATCCTGCCAATGGATTGGTTTTAGGTGCTATTTTCGCGCTATGAAGACCACTCCATTTACTCAAAAACACATCGCATTAGGCGCGAAGATGGCCGAATTTGCCGGTTATAAAATGCCCATCAGTTATACGGGCATAAACGACGAGCATAATGCCGTGAGAAAAAATGCAGGGGTATTTGATGTAAGCCATATGGGGGAGTTCATCCTGAAAGGTCCCAATGCGCTGAAGCTGATCCAGCGAGTCACTTCCAACGACGCGTCAAAGCTGAAGGCGGGCCAGGCTCAATACAGTTGTTTTCCCAATGAACAGGGCGGTATCGTGGACGATCTTCTCGTTTATTGCATCGAGGAGAATAATGTGTATATGCTGGTGGTGAATGCCTCCAATATCGACAAGGACTGGCAGTGGATGAAAGGTTACGACCACGATAACGTGGAGATGCATAATATTTCTGACAAAACCGCATTGCTGGCAGTACAGGGGCCGCAGGCTACAAGGATCCTCCAGCCTCTCACGGAAATGGACATTCTGAATCTTAAATACTACACTTTCGTGAAAGGAAAATTCGCGGGTGTGGACAATGTGCTTATCAGCGCTACGGGGTATACGGGCGCTGGAGGTGTCGAGATCTATTTCGAGGATAAGGATGATAATGCAGAGAGGATCTGGACAGCCATCTTTGAAGCGGGAAGCCCTCAGGGCCTGAAGCCTGTTGGCCTGGGTGCAAGAGATACCCTTCGGCTCGAAATGGGTTATTGTTTATATGGCAACGACATAGATGACACCACTTCCCCCATTGAAGCAGGCCTCGGCTGGATCACCCGCTTCAACAAGGATTTCCCCTCAAAGGAGATCTTCGCCGAACAAAAAGAAAAGGGGACGGGCCGGAAGCTCGTTGGATTTGAAATGACGGACAAGGGTATCCCGCGTCATAATTACGAGATCACCGACCAGAATGGGAAAGCCATTGGGTATGTCACCTCCGGAACCCAGTCACCGACTCTTGCGAAAGCGATCGGGATGGGATATGTCAGCACGCCTTTTTCTGCCCTCGACGCCGCGATATTTATCAAAGTAAGAGATAAACTACTACAGGCTAAAGTGGTAAAGGTCCCTTTTAGCTGACCGGGTTTTGCGTACAGGATCGGGGGTTTTTAAGTACGGAATCTGAGGGATAAACTTTATTTTAGAACACCAAATCTCCCGGGTATGCCAACAATTCATCTGACCACGTTTATCGCCGCTCCCGCCGATGTGGTATTTGACCTGAGTCGTCATCTTAAGATCCAGAAAGAAACGCTTTCCAAATACAAGGGAGAAGCCATTGCAGGAACCCGTGTCGGCCTGGTGAACAAGGATGAGACCATCACCTACCGGGGAAGACATTTTTTTAAAAAAAGAATGCTGCGGGTAAAGATCACGGATATGGAAAAAGCACAACGATACATTGACGAGCAGATAATGGGTGATTTCAAGATGATGAAGCACGAACATCATTTCAAGGCCTGTGAGAATGGCACCCTCCTGATCGACCTGTTTCACTTTGAGACCAAGTTCGGGGTCTTAGGCCAGTGGTTCAATAACCTTTACCTCACCAAATACCTGAAAAGGCTTCTTGAGGAGCGCAATAACAAGATCAAAGAGTATGCTGAAAGCGGGAAATGGAAAAAACTGCTGGCCGTATAGCAATGCTCAATAGGGTCTTGAAACCAGTTTCCCTTCTTCATATACAGGTAAAACATTGGCCAGGTCGGGAGTAAGGCAATACCGTATGTCTTCGATCAGCCCGAATCTTTCAACCAGCCGGTGGTAATGGGTAAGATTCGGTGCAAACTCGTAGAGATCACGCTGATGTTTCTTATACATTGTTTCTGCCATCAGGGAGCTGTCGCAATGAATGGAAAAATGCTTCCTGATCTTATGGATTACAGCCCCGGCAAATAAAGTATCTTCCAGGTTGAACCGGTCTTTCCATCCGGCACAACCCAATACCACGTTCTTTTTTTCCGCAACCAGGTAATCGCACACAGCGGAAAGGTTGGGAAAGGATCCCGAAATGATGGTTTCGGCATTTTTATCCAGCGCCATTTGTAATAGCCGCGTTCCGTTGGTGGTAGTTAACACCAGGGTCTTGTTTTCGATGAAATCCCGGTCATAT
>CAMLEM010000013.1 GCA_946479005.1 uncultured Chitinophagaceae bacterium
CTCATGAAAAATGAACCCGCCCTGTATTCAAAACAATTCCACCCGGGAGGTTTTGAATGGGTGGACCTGGACCATAGGGAAGAATCGGTGGTTGCCTTCCGTCGCAGGGGAAAGAGAAAATCAGACGATCTCCTGGTGATCTTAAATATGACGCCGGTGGTTCGGAAAGACTGGGAGATACAGGTAAGTGGAAAGCCTTATCGCCAGGAAATTTTTAATAGCGACCGGTCTTTTTACGGTGGTTCCGGAAACGTTAATAATATGAAAATCAGAATTAAAAAGCTTGACAGGAATCAACAAATCCACCTTCACATCGTAGATCTCCCAGCGTTGGGAGGGATCGTTCTGAAATAATACGATTTTGGAACGATATTCGATAATTCTTAGCCCGTTAGGCTTTGTTAAGTCATTTCCACAATCTACCTTACGTAATGAAAAACCTGTTTGAGTCCAATTCAAAAAAGCACCCTATGCTTAAAACCATCCTTTGCGCATTCCTGGGCCTGTCGGCCGGGATCGCTCATTCCCAAACATCACTGAATTCAATTTCCACCGCCTCCGTGCAATCCGGCGTGGACAGCGCGGATTACTTCTACCAGAAAGGCCTGCTTGAAAAACAAAATGGCCGCCGGCTGGAATCACTGAAGAATTTTGAAAAAGCGGCGAAATATGATGCCCAGTCCAGGACGATCACCCAGGAATTGGCTCTTGCTTATTTCGATCTCCGGCGCTATACGTTTGCACGGGATATGTACAAGAAGCTCGTAGAACTGGGCGACGAATCCCTCGATACTTATAAGCAGCTGATGAATCTTTCCTTCCAGCTAAAGCAGCACGACGACGTGCTTCAATATGCGGATAAGGTAAAAAGACTGGATCCTTCGGAGAAGGTGAACTACCTGATCGGGAAAGTGAACTATGACATCGACAACTACGGTGAAGCGATCCGTTTCCTGAACGAAGCGATGAAGGACGATGCCACAAATGGAGAGATCCCCTATCTCATCGCGCGCAGTTATGCCGATATGATGAATTACAAGCTCGCGATCCCCTATTTCAAAAAAGCGGTGGAACTGGAGCCTACAAAGGGCTACTGGATCTATGAAATGGGACTGATCTATTACGCGATGCACGCGGATAAGGAAGCCCTTGCGGCCATCCTCCTTGCGGGTGAAAGAGGATTGAAGCGTGATAATGATTACCTGGAGAACCTGGGTATTGCTTATCTCAACGTGGGAGATCTCGACGCGGGTGTGAATATCCTGAATGAAATTTTGAAAAGAAAACCCAGCGACCTGAATATCCTGAATATGGTGGCGGAAGCCTACTATTACAAAGGAAAATACCAGCAGGCGATCGACTACTGGGACCAGGTGCTGTTCTATGACAAGGAAAATGCCTCGGCGCTTTATATGATCGGTATGAGCTACCAGAAGAAAGGAGAGAAGGAAAAAGGCGTTGCCCTCTGCGACAAGGCCATCGAAATGGATCCCAGCCTTTCGAACTTAAAGCAGAAAAAACAAATGCCCGGATTCTAAAGTCGAAAGGAAATAAATTTATAAAGCCTCCGCAGGGAGGCTTTTTTATTTATTCGTTTGGATGGCAGGTGATGACGCTGGTGAAACGGACATTCACATTCGTTCCGGAACCCGTATGCCCAGCATCTGCATTGAAGACCGGATGACATTAGCGGTCATTTCACACATTTTCAGGCGAAGCGATTTCTTCTCCTCAGATTCGGCATTCATCACCGAATGAATGGTATAAAATGAATTGAAGGTCCTGGCCAGGTTGTACGCATAAATGGCAAGGAGGGAGGGGTCCTGTTCTTCCCCTGCCTGGATGACCATTACGGGGAACTGCTCGAGGGCAACGATAAGATCCTTTTCCAAAAGAGAGATCCCGGGCACCGCATCGTCACGGTGATGATCAATGCCCGCCTCTGCAGCCTTGCGGAGAACAGACCGGATCCTTGCATAGGTATATTGTACAAAAGGCCCCGTGAACCCGTGAAAATCGATGCTTTCCTCGGGATTGAAGATCATTTTCTTTTTAGGATCGACCCTTAACAGGAAAAATTTCAAAGCACCGAGAGCGATCGTGTCATACAATTCACCCAGTTCTTCCTTTTCAAAATCCTTCACCTTCCCCAGCTCCTCGGTTTTCTGCCTCGCCACTTCAACCATTTCATCGATGAGATCATCGGCGTCCACCACCGTCCCTTCCCGGCTCTTCATCCGCCCGCTGGGAAGCTCTACCATTCCGTAGCTCAGGTGGTGGATCCCATCCGCATACGGTTTTCCTAATTTTTTCAGGATGAGCTGCAACACCTTCATATGATAATTCTGCTCGTCGGCAATGACGTAGAAACTCTCATCGTACTTAAAATCCCGGTATTTCTGGTCGGCCAGCCCCAGGTCCTGAGTGATATACACGGAAGTCCCGTCCTTACGTAAAAGAAGCTTTTCGTCCAGGCCGTCCCCGGTCAGGTCCACCCACACGCTACCGTCATCTTTCCTGTAGAAGATACCCTTGTCCAAACCCTCTTCCACGAACTTCTTTCCCAGGAGATAGGTTTCGCTTTCATAATAAGTTTTCGCGAAATCACTGCCGATCCGCTTGTAAGTGATATCGAAGCCTTCATATACCCACCCATTCATCCGCTTCCAGAGCTTCATCACAGAAGGGTCGCCCTGTTCCCACTTATAGAGCATCTCCTGGGCTTTCCTGAGAATGGGGGCTTCTTTTTCCGCCTCCTCACGACTCTTCCCGGAATTCACCAGCTCTTCCACTTCCTGCTTAAGCGCTTCATTGAATTTTACATAATAATCTCCAACAAAATGATCGCCCTTAATACCGGTCGATCCGGGTGTGGCTCCGCCTGCAAAAATTTCCCAGGCGATCATACTCTTGCAGATATGGATCCCCCTGTCGTTCACAATGCAGCTCTTGATCACTTCATTGCCATTGGCTTCGATGATCCGGGCCACGCTCCAACCCAGGAAATTGTTCCTGAGATGCCCCAGGTGAAGTGGTTTATTCGTATTCGGCGAGGAATACTCCACCATCACCTTCTTCTTTTTTTCAGTAGAACTGCCATACCCCGGGATGCTGTAATTTTTGTGCAGGTGTTCCAGCCAGTATCCGTCCGAAATCACGAGGTTTAAAAACCCCTTGATCACATTGAAAGAGGTAAAAAGGCTGCTTTGTTCAGCGAGTAATTTCTCCCCGATCTCCTGGCCCAGCTGCTCCGGCTTTTTGCCGATCTGTTTCACGAAAGAAAAAAGGACCAGTGTGTAATCTCCCTCAAATTCGGGCTTGGTCCTGTTAATGGTAAGATCATTTTCTGCGATCTCCTTTCCATAGAGGTCCAGGATGGCCTGCCTGACCAGGGGCCTCATCTTGGCGGCAATGTTCATCCGGCAAAAATAAGCCCTGCCGTTCAGAAGTGGGCGGAGGCCATTTCAAATACCCAATCAGTATTTTTGCCGGAATGCGCAGGCATATTCATAACGCCCGGGACCTGGTCATTCCCATCATTGATTTCTTCTACCCGCCCTTTAAGAAATTAATGGGGCTCCAGACTTTTCGTTATGCCGCCTGCGGCGCCGCGAATACACTGCTGGGACTTATCGTTTATTACATCACGTACCGGTTTCTCCTGCATCGCGAAAACCTCGACCTGGGTTTCTATGCTTTTAAATCGCACGTGGCGGCCCTCCTGGCAACTTTTTTCTTCAGCTTTCCCTTTGGTTTTTTCCTGGCGAAATACGTGGTGTTCAATGATTCGAAGATGCGGGGCCGGGTACAGCTGTTTCGTTACCTGCTGCTATACCTGTTCAACCTTGTATTGAATTATCTCCTGCTAAAGCTTTTCGTGGAGTCGATGAAGATCTACCCGGTTTATGCACAGATCCTGACCACGGGTATCATCATCATATTCAGTTATGTGGCCCAGCGTTATTTTACTTTCCGGATCCGGAATACGGAAGAAGAGATCACAGGCTAAAACGCACCGCGTCCACATTAATGGAAAGATGGCCTGAGCAATTGGTGCGAACCACCAGGTGTTTTTGCAGCGGGTAGAGGCCTACGAGGGAGATTTCCCGGATATTTCCCCGGCTCTGAATGCCCTCTGTCCACTCTTTGTTGAGCTCGGTGTTGATCATTGTCTTCGCCGTATCTATGTATCCTCCCAATTCAAATCTTGCCTGTTTGCTGATCTCTTTGGTGATCTTTTTGTCAAATAACCAGTCGGCCGACCCCAGGAGAATGTTCCTTGACTTGATATCGAAATCAATTTCCTCCACTTCAATGGTTCTTGAATCTTTTTTATAAACAGGCTTCCCCACCAGGTAAACAACGCCCTTGTTGGTGCCTGAGAAATCCACGCGGATGACCAGCTTATCCTGGCCGCCCCCATAAATGGTACAGGTATCGATGACAAACTTCTTTTTGATGAATGCTTTCCGGAATTCAAATTCTTTCCCCTGTATCTTCTCATTGAGGATCCTGCCGAGGGAATCATAATCCAGCACAGCATCGAGGAATACGGAAAATCCCTGCTGCCGGCTGAAGGGGCCCAGGTTGGGGAGGGGAGAAGGAGCGGCAACCTTTTCTTCAAAGCTGATCACTGGTTTGGCCGAAAGCCCCAGGTAAATATTGAGTGAATCTCCTTTGATGAAAAAATTATTGATCCGGAACCGCTGCGGGTTGATCTGCAAAAAGCCCAGCCCGTAAATGCTGTAAGTTTTATTCAGTTCATTCCAAACCTGCTGGAACTTTGATCTCATCTCCACGTTTCCATAACCGGTTTCCATATCCTTGCGGGAGATATCCAGCTCCGCGACCAAACCCTTCATCACCTGTTTAGTGATATCCTGTCCCCAGAAACAGACCTCGCATTTATCCAGGGGCTCCGGTTCATTCCTCTTGACCTGCAGCCTCACTTTGTAATCCGGGGTAACCGTCACCGAATTGGTAAAAGAGACCTTTACCCGGCGCTCAGGCTCATTCACCCCGCATTTACAGGCAGGTGTCCAGGGAGAAACCACCGTACCATTCACACAGAGCCTCGTTGAGCCGGTGATCTGGTAATGCCCCGTAAAGCCCACATCCAGGGAGGAGCCCCGGCCGGTGAAGAAAAGAGGAGAGCGGCGAAACCGGTATTTGAATCTCGTATCACAGCCATCCTGCACCCATCCATCAGGATAATTGGCAGAAGTAAAGATCGTATCCACTGATCTTTCGGCCATTTCGAAAAAGGGACGCAGGTTTACCTGAATGGGAATATTGATCTCGGAGTCAGGCAGAGAATCGAGCCGAAAATTTTCCGGCGAAAGATCCGGCTTGGCAGGGTTGATCTTTTGGGCGAACCCAAAAGCCGGGAGCAGCAACAGGCAGGAAAGAACTGCAGTTTTCATAGGACTAAAGTAGGATATGAAAGAATAATGAAATGTCAAGATTTTCAACTGAAAAAACGCCCTCAAAGGTTACGCGGATTCTTCCATTGCTTACGCAGCCTTTCTATGGTGCCTTCAACCCTGTTCCGCCGGGTTTCTTCTCTCTTCGCTTCTACGATCCATTCCACATATTCTTTACGGTGACTAAAGGCCAGCGAATTAAAAAAGGACCCTTCCTTTTTGTTTTTCCTGAATGCGGAGGCCAGTTCAGGCGGTATGCGCACTGTTTTCCTTACAGGATCCACCCAGTTGAATATCTCCCTTTCCTTTTTCGGCCCGGCCGCTTTCTTTTTGTCGGCTTCCGTTTTCGCCCGGAAACCGAAAACGGACCAGGTATCGTCAAAGGAAACCAGGTTGATCCAGGCAAGCTTATCATCTTCTGCAAGAAGGCAATCCCATCCTTTGTCACGGGTAAGGTCCGTTTGAACCTTAGAACTTCTTTTGGGATAATAAGCCCAAACGATCACGCCTTCCCTGAGGAGTTTCATTACCCGGCTTAATTCCTTTTCCAGCTGGGCCCGGTTCTTTACAAACCAGTGGATCTGTTGGAAATTCTTTGCATCCCTGCTGATCTTTACACGGGAGGGAAGGGTTCCCAAACCTTTTTTAAATTCCAATGGGGCATTGATCGGGAGAAGGGTGTCGCCCTCCCTGATCCTCAGTTTCGTGGAAATGCTGTGAGCCATCCTTCTAATTTAGCTCTTAAAATTAAAAATTCCTCCAACGACGGGTTCATCCCTTTCCGCTTTTACCGAACTTAGTACAAACCCTTTTTATGAAACTTCTTTTCACCCTGCTCCTTATCGCAATTTCCCCTGCGTTGTGGTCTCAGTTCTGTTTCCTGCCGCAAGACATTGAAAACAATTTTACTACTTCAATGAGGGCCATAAAACCCGCTCACGCCAGTTGGGTAAGATCCACCGCCACCCGTGTCAGTGAAGGAAAGCTGGAACCGTCAAAAGTTCACGAGGAAGGGACCAGCTATGCAAACCTCAGCGGCCTGGGCGGCTCTGACATTGAAGCGCTCGTCTTCCTGGTTCTGATGCAGGCTTCCAAAGATGCGCAGGAAGACCTTAAAGAAATTATGTCCAATCTTAAATCCATCAACGAAAAAAAGGCAAAGCTTCGCCAGGCCCTGCAGGCACTGAAAGAGGGAAATGCGATCCGGTATAATACGCAGCTCGACAGTCTGAAACGCGCGGCCGGCCTGGTGAAACAGGAACCTAAACCTGTTCGCGCGGTAGCCCTCAAACCGGTCACAAAGGTGGAATTGGACAACACCATCCTGGACACAGACAAAGAAATGGATGGGATCAGCGAAATGGGTGATATGCATTCCTTGCGGCTCCAAATGTATATGGACCGGCATTCTAAAATAAGTTCTGTCTTAAGCAATATCCTGAAGAAAATATCGGCAGCCAGTTCTTCGATCATAGCCAATCTCAAATAACTGACAATTTAGCAGCCAGCCAGCCATAGGCATAATGATTGACAGCCTTTTATACCGGCGGAAAGCCGGACAAAAAAAGGAGATAAATCTATGGGAAAAATTATTGGGATCGACCTGGGTACCACCAATAGCTGCGTAGCGGTTATGGAAGGCTCTGAGCCTGTGGTCATAGCAAATGATGAAGGGCGTCGCACGACACCTTCGGTAGTAGCATTTTTAAAGAATGGCGAACGTAAAGTGGGGGATCCTGCGAAAAGGCAGGCCATCACCAACCCTCAAAACACGATCACTTCGGTGAAGCGTTTTATGGGGCGCCAGTTTAATGAAGTGACCGAGGAGATCAGCCACTGGAGCTATAAGGTGGCCAAAGGTGACAATAATACGGTACGAATTGACATAGACGGAAGGTTATATACGCCGCAGGAGATCAGCGCGATGGTTCTCCAGAAAATGAAGAAAACGGCGGAAGATTACCTGGGCCAGGAGGTCACTGAAGCTGTGATCACCGTACCTGCCTATTTTAATGATGCCCAGCGCCAGGCTACCAAGGAGGCGGGTGAGATCGCGGGATTGAATGTTCGCCGCATCGTGAATGAACCCACGGCGGCAGCCCTTGCTTATGGGCTCGATAAAGGCAAGCACGACCAGAAGATCGCCGTGTTCGACCTGGGTGGCGGAACCTTTGATATTTCCGTGCTGGAACTGGGTGATGGCGTATTTGAAGTGAAATCCACCAATGGGGATACCCACCTGGGAGGAGATGATTTCGATAAAGTGATTATGGACTGGCTGGCAGATGAATTCAAGAAAGACGAGGCCATCGACCTGCGCAAAGACCCTATGGCTTTACAGCGTTTGAAAGAAGCTTCCGAAAAAGCAAAAGTGGAACTATCATCATCCACCGAAACGGAGATCAACCTGCCTTATGTTACCGCAGTAGATGGTGTTCCCAAGCACCTTGTGAAAAAACTTAGCCGCGCGAAATTCGAGCAACTGGCAGACAATCTTTTTGCCCGTTGCCTGAAGCCCTGTGAAGCGGCGCTGAAGGATGCGGGAATGACCGCTTCCCAGATCGATGAGGTGATCCTTGTAGGAGGTTCTACCCGGATACCCAAGGTGCAGGAGATCGTAGAAAAATTCTTTGGAAAGAAACCCAATAAAGGAGTGAACCCTGATGAGGTGGTTGCTGTAGGCGCTGCCATCCAGGGCGCTGTACTTACCGGGGAAGTGAAAGATGTGCTGCTGCTTGACGTAACACCGCTTTCACTCGGTATTGAAACAATGGGTGGCGTGATGACGGTGCTCATACCCTCCAATACCACCATTCCAACCAAAAAATCAGAAGTGTTCTCTACGGCCAGCGATAACCAGCCGGGCGTACAGATCCACGTGATGCAGGGAGAGAGAACGATGGCCAAGGACAATAAATCCCTGGGCATCTTCAACCTCGACGGGATCCCGCCCGCTCCGCGCGGCGTGCCCCAGATCGAAGTGACCTTTGATATTGATGCCAATGGTATTTTACACGTAACTGCAAAAGATAAGGGTACGGGGAAGGAACAAAAGATCCATATCGAAGCAGGCAGTGGTTTGAGCAAGGACGAAGTGGAAAAGATGAAGGCCGAAGCCCGTGCCAATGAAGCCACCGACAAGGCCGAAAGGGAAAAAGTGGATAAGCTGAACGCAGCGGACAGCCTGGTTTTCCAGACGGAGAAGCAATTGAAGGAATATGGCGACAAGATCCCTGCAGATAAGAAAACCGCCATCGAGTCAGCGGCTGAAAAACTGAAAGAAGCCCACAAGGCCCAGGACCTCGCAGCCATCGATACCGCGATGGGAGAACTGAATGCGGCGTGGACATCTGCCAGCGAGGACATCTATAAAACCCAGCAGGAACAGCCTGGCCAGCAACCGGGTAACGGGCAGGGCGCGGCTGAAAATGCAGGGAGCGGAGCAGATAACGTAACTGATGTGCCTTACGAAGAGGTAAAATAAATCATCCAGGCACGCAGGTCCATTTTTGATGAGAGTGGAACCGGGTTCCCTTTCAGCAGGATGCGACTGCGTGCCTTTTAAATTTCATTATGGAACTGGAGATCTTCACCCTCGCCGATTTCGCGCAGGATAACCAATCAAAGCTGACCATCGTAGGTACTTTTGATTCCATTCATTCCAAACAGTTTCCCGTTAGCCATCCTGCCTGCGCCATTGCCTGCCGGATGCGTTTTGGTGCCACTGAAACAGGCGAACACGATTTTCGGTTGCGCCTGATCGATAGCGAAGGAAAGGACCTGATACAGGCAATAGAAGGCCGTATGCAGATCGGCCAGGCACCTAACGGCCAGCTTAGCTCCATCAACATTGTGATCAATTTCAACCAGCTCAAGTTTGAAAAGCCCGGGCGCTATTCCTTCGAATTGCACGTGGATGGTGAATGGAAGTCCGGCCTGCCGCTTTTTCTCAACCAGCTCAACTGATCCGGTCAGGCACCTCCCAGCACGATGATCAGGGCATAGATGATCGAAGCGAGTATCGCCCACCATCCGAAAATGAACACGCCTGCCACACCTGCCAGGAAAAGCAGCAGGGTGATCCAGAACCGGGTAGTTGCTGCGTTGTCGTGCAGGTAAACCGCTACAGGAGGAAGGAGCAGGGCCAGGATGATCATCAACACAAGATTGGTATCCACCTCTTCGCCTCTTTTCTGGGCCGCTCGAAAATTCTTTATTTCTTTTTTGGCCTGCTTCAGTTTAGCCTTTCTTTCCTTTCGGGGAAGGTTACGTAACGATTCCAGGGCCTGTCGAACGAGCTGGGGATCCCATTCCCCCGGATTCGAGTTAGATACACTTACAGGAAGCGAGGCCGCGGTTGTTACAGGGGAATAGCTCAAAAACATCAGGCCGGCAAGACAAGTGAGTAGAATTCTTCGCATTGGTTATGGTTTTAAAAGTTCAACGATTTTCACCGGGTGGAAGAAAACTGGATCGTGCCTGCACTTACATAATATCCATCGCTTTTACAAAAGCCGTGGTCTGGAAGGGAAGGATCAGGGTCAACCATTCCCAGTGGGTAACGATGGCAAAGATCAATGCGGCCGTTGCAGCGAAAAATACCAGCCACCAGATGCCGCGGTTCTTTTTGGTTTGTTCCATTTAATGAGGATGTTTCTGCAAAAATAAGGATAGAATAAATTCAGAATCAAAACTATCTGTTTATACGCCGTAAAGTTTTTTTATTACTTTCGCAAATGTGTCATTAAAACACAAACCCTGGCATCCTGTTAAATGAAGATCGACTTTTATGTACGGTTCAAAACAAGGTTTGGGCAGAGCCTGCTGCTGTCCGGCGACCTGGAGGAATTGGGTGGCTGGGACCCCGGGAAGGCTGTATTGATGGAATACCTCAACGAGGAGTTCTGGATGCTGAGCATCCAGGTCGATCGCGAAAAGATCGTAAAGAATTTTTCCTATAAATACATCTTAAGGAATGAAGATGGGGAACTCCTGTACGAATGGGAGCAGGAACGGGCGGGCACCTTTCATAAGTCCACGGAAAAGCTTGAACTCGTTGATACCTGGAACCACGCGGGAGAATATGAAAATGCCTTCTACACGGCTCCCTTTAAGAAAGTTTTGCTGAAAGGAAAGCGACCCCGCAAAAAGAAAACCCCTGAAAAGGAGCACACGCACATATTCCGTGTAAAAGCGCCGCTCCTTGGGAAGAATGAACGGGCCTGTATCTGCGGAAGTGGAAAACGATTCAAGGAGTGGACAGAGCCCCAGCTGCTTCACCGGGAAGATGAATGGTGGACAACCAGCCTCGACCTCTCGAAGGAAAATTTTCCCATCGTTTATAAATACGGCATCTACGATACGGAAAGCAAAGAATTGAGGCGTTATGAGAACGGGGAGAACCGGATCCTGAACAACGATGCCTCTCCTCACCGTATTACCGTGCTCCACGACGGATTTATCCATTTGCCCAATGACACCTGGAAAGGAGCGGGCGTGGCCATCCCGGTTTTCAGCCTTCGCAGCAAAAAAAGCTTCGGGGTGGGAGAATTCACCGATATTCAATTGCTGGTCGACTGGGCAAGGAAAACCGGCCTCCGCCTGATCCAGCTCCTGCCCGTGAACGATACCATCTCCTCCAATTCCTGGGAAGATTCCTATCCTTATTCCGCTGTTTCTGCTTTCGCCCTGCACCCGCTTTATGTAAATCTTTTCGAAGTGGCAGGGAAACACTATTCCGATCAGCTGGATTCCCTGAAAGAAAAACAGGAAGAGCTCAACAGGCTCGAGGTTGTCAATTACGAAGAAGTGATCCGGTATAAGGTTTCCGTTCTTAGAAAACTTTATGAGGTAATGGGCGAAGACTGCCTGAGATCAGAACGTTATAAAGAATTCTTCAGCGAACATTCCAACTGGCTCAAGCCTTATGCAGCATTTTGCCTGCTTCGCGACAGGTTTGGTTCCGCGGATTTTTCAACCTGGCCTTCGTACTCTGTATATGATAAGGAAGAAGTGGACCAGCTTTGCTCCAGGAGCTCCACGGTCGCCCGCGAGATCGGCTTCTATTATTTCGTACAGTACCACCTTCATCTGCAATTGAAGGCGGCAGCCGACTATGCCCATAAAAAAGGAGTGGTGCTCAAGGGTGACATTCCCATTGGCATATCCAGGAATAGCGCCGACGCCTGGGTTTCCCCAGATATGTACAATCTCTGCTGGCAGGCGGGTGCACCCCCTGATGACTTCACGGCGATCGGTCAGAACTGGGGATTTCCCACCTACAACTGGAAAAAAATGCAGGAAGACGGGTTTTCCTGGTGGAAACAACGCTTTGAGCAGATGAGCGATTACTTCGATGCATTCCGCATCGATCACATCCTTGGGTTTTTCCGGATCTGGAGCATTCCCGTCAATGCGGTACAGGGAATTATGGGACGATTTGTGCCCTGCCTCCCCGTTCACCTCAATGAGTTCAGTGAAAAAGGGATCTGGTTCGATCACGAAAGGTATTGCCAGCCCTTCATCACCGATGATATCCTGGACACCATTTTTGGTCAGCAGGCAGGAGAGGTGCGGTCTCAATTTGTGGCCCCCAATAAAAAAGGCGGCTATGATCTCAAACCATCCTTTGCAACGCAGGCAGCCATCCAGGCGCATTTCGAAACAAAGGCCTCCACCGAAGAAAACCGGCTACTCCGCGACGGGTTGATGGACCTGGTATCGAATGTGATACTTTTTGAAGACGCGACCCTCGGGACTGAAGCTTTCCACTTTCGCATCTCAATGGAAAAGACAAGTTCCTTCCAGCATCTCGATGAGGCCGTTCGGCATAAACTGAAGGACCTCTACATAGATTATTTTTATCGCCGCCAGGACGAGTTTTGGTTCCGCGAGGCGATGCACAAGCTACCGCGTTTAAAAGCAGTTACCCAGATGCTGGTTTGCGGGGAAGACCTGGGTATGGTTCCACATTGTGTTCCCGAAGTGATGCAACAGCTGGGGATCCTCAGCCTGGAAATTCAACGAATGCCCAAGAT
>CAMLEM010000014.1 GCA_946479005.1 uncultured Chitinophagaceae bacterium
AAGGAAATCGTCCCATCCCACATTTCCCGGATCTGCCAGGCGAATGGCGTCCCTCACCAGTTCAGCTGTTTGCAGCGCCCGCGAGATATCTTCCATACTTACCTGCTGCATTCCCTCATCCAGCCAGGAGTCGATAAGCCTGTCGTCTTTAACCTGGGTTGATATTTTTCTTAAAGTTGCCAGCCGTTCATTTGAGGGAAGGGAGAGTAAATACGGCTTCACCGTCGCAGGATCGAGGGGTGTATTGCTGATCACCCAGGTGGCAAAGGTTTCCGAGAATTTATAGTCGTTGCCAATGTATTTCGCGGGGAAACGTTTTACAAAATCCAGGAAAAGACGGATATGCTCATAACCGCTCAATTGGAGCGCCTTGATCATATTCAGCCCCTGGAAGATACCGGCCTTGTTCCTTTCGCTGAACGTGGGATTGTTGAGAGTATCCTCTCCAAACATCTCTACCACTTCTTCCACACCGGAACGCATCAGGTCGAATACGTCTCTTTCAAGAAGGGAATCCGCGAAATAATAGAAGTAACGATAATTATATAGCGACTCCCGGTAATTCCCTTTCAGGAAAAGATCATTGACCAGGAAATACCGAAGTGAAAGGTTTCTCCAGCTCAGCGGAACACTGGTTCTTACCAGCACAAAATCACCTTTTATCAAAGGGATCTTTTCGTGTTTTTTCACACGTACAAGCATTGAATTAGCATCCACCCTCAGAACCCTGCCGGCCCCGTAAAAATCGAGATCCTTATGGTGGATCGTGTCTTTCGGTGAAATGTGGGTGAAAAGGTCCGTGGTCCTGATGCTGTCACCTATCCCATCAAGGGTGCCTCCCCCAATGGTCACATCGAGTGAATCCGGTCTTTCCTCGAAAGAAAGCACAGGAAAATAGACCTTCGCCAGTTCTGTTTCCTTTACCGTGGGATATTTGAAGGGGTAATCATTCTTTCGCACCAGGTCCTGCACCTGCATCAGCCCGCTCAGGATCTGGGCTTTTTCAAACAGGTTCTTTCTTTCCCGCGCATACTTCAATCCCAGGGTGTAATGATCGTGGGCAGCTCCCAGGTTCCCTTTTTCCACGTGTATCTTACCGATGAAATTATAAATGATGGGAGTACGCAGATCAGAAAGAAGTCCCCGTTCTTTTAGAAGCGACAGCGCTTTTTCAAAATCCACCAGGGCACTGTCGTATGATCCCTTCGCGAACAGGGAATCCGCCCTGAGCATCAATGCGTCGATTTCAGGTATGGTTTTCTGCGCGCCGGAGAAGAGCGCCAAAGAAATCAAATAGCCTGTCAATAAGAACTTCCTCATCGGGATGATATATGTTCAGCTCTCTTTATCATAGGTCACGGCCCTGTAAGTTACACAGCCCCATTCGCCGGAAAATACCCATTGGCTGGTATCTACCATACCTTCCAGTCAACCACCCGGTTCTCATTCCTGAAAGTAGGACGCTGCAGGCCATTGGTAAGTTCCACCACGCGGGAAGAAACCCATTTTTTAAGCTGATTTATGGAGGCCGTTTTTTCCCGGGCCATCAATTCAAGAATGGAGTAAGTGAACACCCCGTTCTTCAATTCATTCTTCTCCAGGGCGAACTGGGTACCGGCTGCCGCAGAGATGATGGTGGCACCCGTGGACCTTCCCACGTTCACAAATAGTGATTGCATCAGTTCAAAGCTGTTCTTCAGACCCAGATTACCGTCTTTGTAGGCCACGGGTTTCAACCCTTTGATCAGCCCTTTTGAGAGGCTGTCGATCCTTGTCAGCTCCTCCTTGTCCACCTCCCCGCTATGGCAGGCATCGATAAGCAACAATTTCTGCCGTGGGGGAATTCGATCAAACAGCTCTTCCAGCTTCTCATAAGCAATGCCGCCTTTTTCAGGTTCCTCGAAATGCGTGGAGCTGGTTGACAAATAGTAATCAAAATCCCTGCTTAGCAGCCCGTGTCCTGAATATGCCACAATCACTTTGTCGTTGATATCCGTGCTCTGAAGTTTCTTCTTTAAGGAGTTCAGTGTGGAGACAGTGAATTTTTCATTGAAGAAAGTGTCTACCACAAGTTGATCCCCGATTTTATCACGCAGCGCAGCTGCCATCCCCCGGATATCATTGATGCTATAGAGGAGGTTATATTTCGGATCATCATAGGTGTCCACCCCGAAGCCCAGGAAATAAACCCTGGAGCCGGCAACCGGTTTCAGGCAATTCAATTCCAATGGTTGCTTATAACTTTCCCCTCCCGCGGCATTGGATACAGATGCTTCGATATAGTTCATACCGGGAGAGAGCCGGATCGAAATACTGGTGTCAAATTCCATCCTTTTTCCACTGATACGCAGGCCCGCGGTACCAAAGAGGGGTGATTCGTTCACCCACACATTGAACTGTTGAAGCGATTCCACGCTGTCACTTCCGCGGAACTTAAGCACGATCTCATCCCCAGCCTGTTCAAATTTTACCTGGTCACGATCCTGTATTTCCAGTTGAGGAAGCGTGAAATGAGCATTCAGCCGGTTTGAATCCATCCCCAGTTTCTTCAGGCGCTTTTGCCAGGCATTATAATAGGAACTGATAAGAGCGGTGTTGGAAGGATCGAGCTTCTTTAATACCAGGTCGGGCCGGTTATATTTTACGTCCAGCTGGTCGAAAGAGATCACGTTGAGGTCTTCACTGATGAAATGCAGCTGCCTGGCCGCTTCGGGGTTGGCCATATACTCCCCGGAAGGAATGGAAGTGAACTGAAGGTCTTTCCCCAATAAGAGATAGGTGTACAAAAGTTCCCCGCCGGGATCCCAGGCCCTCGCTGTATTATCCTCCCCGACCGTGAGAAATTTATTGATGCCGGGAATGAACATCGCGCTGACCACATTGTTCTGGTGTCCTTTCAGCCGGGCGATGAGTTTCCCTTCTTTACTGATCACGGTCACATCCTCTTCATAGATCGCAAAAATGTGCTGGCCGGCGGGATCGATGGTGATCCTGGTTGCATATACGTCAAGCGAATGAAGGAGAGTGCCGGTGGCAAGGTCCCTGAAATATAGCTTTCCGTCATTTGTGGAATAGATCACCTGGTCTTCCTTATCGTTCCAGGATGCGGCCCAGAAGCTCAGGTCCTCCGGAGCTTTTATTTCAAATAATTTCTTCTGCCTGGCCAGGTCCCAGGCGGCGATCACATCATAGCGCTCAATGAGGATTTTGTCTTCGGCGCGATTCAACGAATTTTCTCCATTCGGGAGAGTAAGTATGGGTTTCCTGGATTTTTCGCTGTAAAGATGGATCGATTCATCGTACACAAGGAAATTTGAAGAAGGACGCAGGAATTTAAACATCTCATATCCTGAAGTGCTGAATGTCCACTGGCTGATCGTTTGGCCGGATTGAACATCCACCAGCATCGTGGTGGGTGGCTTGTCGAAATCCGTTGGCGGCAACTGGAATATCACCCGGGTGAAGGAAGGATCGATGAATGAATACCAGAGCCTTTCCGACTTCAGTTCTTTGAGGAGGTTCCCTGTAGCGGTTTCAAAAATATAACCATAACCAAGCTCATTCCAGATATAGAATTTGGAACCATCCGATGAAAACACGTGGCTCCCCTGGTTGCGGTTTGTAATGCTTTGCATTCCCGAATGCCAGAGATCTTCCCTGATGAGTTTTCCTTTGCCAGGATCCCAAAGAGAGACTTTTTTATCAGGCTCCCAGGCCGAGGCCCTTTTGTCATTCATCTGTATGGAAACCATATAGCGGCCATCATCGCTGAACACGGCATCCATTCATTGCATCCTCAACAGGCCTGAGCGTACCGTTTTGCCAGCGTAAAAGATTCTGCTCGTCTCGGAATTTAACATCCAGTAGGGAACGGTCAGGAGTAGCCGAAATTCCTTCCAGCGATTTGTTAAATCCTTTCAACCAGGAAACCTGCCGGCCGTCTCCCCGCCATACTGCAGGGATACCATCCTCACCCACGCCAAAAAAACGGCTACCCTCAGCATTAAAGACGGCAAAAGAGAGGCGGTCCTGCAGTGAAATGTTCGTCTTAGCCGTGCCTAAAAGCATTGTTTTATCGCTGACGTCGAAAACTTGCTGACCTGTGGGAGAGATCGCGATCAACCGGCCCTGCAGGGATAGAGGGATTGCCTGGGAGGCGGAGATCTCCCAACCCTTTGTATCCATATAGCTCGCCCCGAGGTAAACACGATTTCCATCGGGGGAAAAACTCACGATATGCGAGGAGAGGCCCGGCCCCAGGTCGGCCAGTTTTTTTCCGCTGCCCAGCTCATTGAGCTGGAATTTCCCTGAACTGATCCCATACACCACGATGGATTTGCCGGATGGGCTGATATGAAGTTGAGTGGGTTTTTCCGTAATCCCTTCCAGGCTGAATAAAGAATCTCCCGAGGCCAGGTCCCATACAAAAGCTTTCTTTTCATAGGAACTTGTGACCAGTTTGCTATTGTCGGCACTGAGCGCTACGGGCTCAGTGCCTTTGAATTTTTTCAATGATTCACCCGTTTCCACATCAAATAAACTGATGGCCGAACTTTCTGCGAGAAGGATCTTCCTGCTATCATTGGTAAAGAAAGCCTGGTACACACTTGAATAACCCGGCAGGCTTTCCAGTTCCTCACCATTTTGCGAATCATAGATGGCCCGGCTTTGATGCACAAAAAATTTATTTCCGTCCGGGCTGAATTTGGCAAAATCAACATAATAGCGGGAAGGCGTGATGACCCGGATCATTCTCCCCGTCCGTGCGTTCCAAAGAATGGCTGAAGAATCAAGGGAAGCTGTGGAGAGGATCCTGTCACCGTTCCGGTTGAATGATACCGAAGTGATCTCACCAATATGCCCTTTAAGATCTGCCAGCAGTCTCCCTGTCGCCACATCCCAGATCTTTAGCGTCTTATCCTCCGAACCCGTTACCAGGCGTTTGCCATCAGGACTGAAGGCAGCTACCGAGATCTTGTGGGTATGCCCCAGGGGGATCACCAGTTTCGGTTGCGAATAGGCCTGCAGGCCGGTGGCGAGGAAAAAGAGAAGGATCAGTTTCATAGTGGTGCGGAAAGTTCGTCTTATTTGAGAATACTATCAAGGTAAGTTCGGAATTCCGCCATTAATAAATTCAAAGCGTCTTTTCGCCCTTCAAATTTCTTTGTGGCAAGCACCTCTTCTCCCTTTGTAAATAACAGGTCCATCGTGATAGTTGAATCTTTTACTGAATATGTTCCGTTGACCAGGTAAGTATCCTTCGATTCGTGATCAGGGATATAAACGAGTTTGCCTTCCGGTTGAGATGAAATGGATGAAAGTTCTGCATTCAGCATTCTACTCAGTCGAAGATCGTCGCGGTTGCCGCTGACATTGACAACAATGGAACCCCCGAAAATGGATTTTTCAACGGGGAGTTTGATGGACGCGAGCACTTCCTCGTCCACTTTCCCGATCACAAAATTTGTATTTGAAATAAACTGCGGTTGCTGGCGGGCCTCGTGTTTGCGGATCAGTTCCTCCACGAAATTCCCCGCTGCGTAGAACCATCTTGAAACGTCAAGGAACTCCCCCTGCGTAAGGATCTCTGGCTTTTCCTTGATGGACCTGAGGAGAGCGTAGGTCAGCAATCCCTGTGCATAGTTTCCCAGCTCATAAGCGCTTTGGTCGCTGGCTGAAGCGGAGAGAATGGTGAAACCGGCGCGCTCATTCAATTGTTCTATTTGTTTGATTTGCTGCCCCCTGTCTTCATTTCGCGCGGCGATATAACCCTGGGAAGGGTCCCCCACTTTTACGAGATCATTGATGGCCTGGCCGCTGTTGCAGGCATCGAAGATGAGGATCCGTTTTTGCGCTTTTACGTTTGCGGGACTGATCCACTCGATCAATTCTGAAGTACTGATCCCTGAATCATCCAGCTCCGCGCTTTCGCCGTTGGATGCATTGGCCGCGAGGAAATAAAACTGTTTCTTGTCCTTTTCCAGTGTACCGTGACCCGCAAAAAAGATCATCAGGATATCGTTGACCGAACAGCGGGCGCCGATCTCTTCGATGGTTTTCCTGATAGCAAGCTTTTCAGGAGTCCGGTAGCGGTCGGCGTTTGTTGTGAGCTCATAAATAAAGACATGCTGCTTTCCGTCGGTATTCAGAAGTTTGCGAGCCGAAGTAGAAACGGCGTTGGCCATATCCTTGGCATCCTTGGCGGCATACTTTAAATCCATCTCGTCGCCTTTGTAATCACTGATGCCCACCATAACGGCATAAAGGTTTGGGGGAAGGGTTGCGGACTGTTTGAGTGAGTCTTTCTTCACAAAACCACGTGATGAAATTGTATTATCGGAAGTGTAGGCACGAACGGTCACTATATTTTCCGATGTAGAGGTATAATACGACCTTAACTCCATACTATCTACGCGCAGGAAGTAATCGGTTGACACACGGGAAAGTTCTGTTGGCGAAACCCTTTTTACTTCAACTCCATTAACTGAAACAACCACATCACCGAGGCCTCCCGATCCCGGGATGACCTGGTACTCCCAATAAGCGCCGGAATTCTTCTCCCCTTCTATTTTTGGAGTGAAGCCACAGATCTTTAGATCCCTGATACCGGGTGTGTAAATACTATCTGACTGCATGATCCGTTCCGCGAGATTGGGAACCCAGAGCCTATCTTATGCCTCCTTGCGTCTGCGGGTCCATCGAAACGATTTTCTCCATCCAGGACGATGTAATTGGCAGTATCAATGGACAAATAGGAATACAAAAGTTTTTTCCTGGGAAGATCATAGACCCTGAATCCTCCCTGGTAAATGGATATCATCCGGTAACCATCTCGTGTAAAATCGAATTTTCCTCCGCCCAGTATCGCTTCTTCCCCATAAGTAGACGTACTTAGGATATGAAGGTTCTCTTTTTCCTCGCCCAGTACCAGGAATCTTTGATCGGGACTAAAAGCTGCATGTTCGATGCCGGGGAATCCCCACATTTCCCGGGTGATATTGATCCGGCCCCTGAATACAATAGCCCGGCGATGAAGATCTGCCACGAGAATACTGTCAATCCACCTGGAAAAGAGGACTACCAGGCTATCATTTGAACTAAAAGCATAGTTGTAATACTCCGACGGATAAGTTACGATCACTCGGCCCTGGCGATCAACAATGCTGTTTTTTCCCTCCATTCCTTCCTGTACAATATAGATCCCGGTACGTTTTTCAATCCCTTCCATTTCCCTAGCAATCACCCTGATATCAGGGCCCCGGACGATCTGTGTACCTGTTATTTTTGAAGGGTCTGCAGGATCTGCGATTTCAACAGTGTCAATGGTCGGTTGCACCTGGCGAAGCTCTCCGTTCTCATCATAATAAACAAAGTACGGCTGCTCTGCACCCCTGAAAGTTTGCAAAAGTTTCCCGGAAGAGATATCCCAGATCCTGGCGACAGTGTCCTCGGAATTCGTTAGTACCTGTGAACCGCCAGGATCCAGTTGCAGGCTGAGGATTTCCCTGCCGTGGGTTAGTTCCAGGGTTTTCTTACCAGTAATCAGATCAAAAATCCAGGCTCGGTTGTCATTTCCCGCAACCACCATCTTTGTTCCGGAACTGTCGATCACAAATTTCGAGTGAGAATAGATGTCAGAGCCAAAGTGCTGGATCATTTTTCTCCCGGGAATATCCACGAGCGAAACTATCCCCTTGCGGTTTTGCACCAATAAGTATTTTCCATCGGCAGAAATATCTGAGCGATGAAGCTCATTTTCTGTCTGAAAGGAAAGATCAGGCCGGGCAATATTCCAAACGTAGTTGAGACCCTGGATCATCGTCCCCGAATCGCTAATATTTACCGGCCCGTAAAGAAAGATCGAGTGTGGAAATGGAAACGCCGCCTTTCCAAATGCCAGCTGCATATTGCCTTCATCATCATACCGCGCAAGGGTATCACTGACGGAATATATCGTATCGGAGTTAAAAAGAATCTTCTCAGCTTTCAGGTCCCAGAAAGCAGCCCCACTATACCCTGTTGCACTTTCGAAAGCATCGACCAGTAAAAATCTTCGGTTCTTACTGGTGGCGGTCGCAGCTATCCTCGCATTCCACAACTGTTCCGTGGTGGCCGGTTTGGACAAAGCGATCTTAAAGAAACCATTCCCTGTGACGTAGATAACCTGATCCCCTGAAAAAGAAAAAAAACAACCGTGTACCTCGTCTTCTCCCATGGAACGATCAAGGATCTTTTTCCCGTTTGTAAGGTCGTAAACCCGCAATTTCCTGCTAATAGTCGCCAGGTACTTGTTGTTCGAACTGAGGGAGAACGCATGCAATGGAAAACTCCTGTATATATAATCATCTTCATCCAGCTCAATGGGGTAGGCCCGAATCGCCTTTTCCTGCTGTGGCCGGTATTGTACCAACGTGTTATTATGGCGATATACAAAAAAAGACTTTTCGTCCGGAGTGAACTCGACCTGTTTTGTATCGTCGAACGACCTTATTTTTTTTAATTCGGGAAAGGTCCAGATGGTTGCAGTTGAGTCTGTACCGATGACGAGGTAATTCCCTTTCGAACTAAAATGCAGGTAATTGATGTCGTTGCTGAAGCCTTCCAGCTTCCTGATCTTTTTACCCCCGTCCCTTTCCCAGATATTCACCACCCTGTCCCTGCCGCCCGTTAGGACATATTTTCCATCCGGGCTAAACCGCGCCGTCCTAACGGCTTCGGCGTGGCCGGTAGGAATGACCAATTCCGGTTCCTGGGCTTTTACCTGCATCGCAATCAAAAACAATCCTATCGTAAGAAAAGGCCTCATTTTCGAGTTTTCATTCAACAACTATGGCCGCGTATGAGCATATCGCCCTCATACATTAGAGCTACCACTCATCATTTTATGTTCGACAAAGCCTGGGTGAATTTCTTATCGTCTTTCAGGATCGCGAATGAAGGCTCATCCATAAAATCCTGTTTTCGATAATCCCCTGAAGCGGCTGCCACCGCAATATATTTGAGAGCCTCCGGCTTATTCCCCTCGGTGGCAAGGATCCGGGCGAATTCATAGGCCGCCCAGCCGTATTTAGGATCTTTCCCAAGCGATATGAGATAATATTTCTTTGCGCTCACGGTGTCTCTATTCGCCGCGGAAATGAAAGCATAATTGGCATAGAGCACCTTGTCGTCGGGAGAGTTTTTGATCGCTTTCGCCATCATTTCAAGGGCAAAATCATAATGCCCCATCCGGTAAAGGATATTCCCGGCATCATTAAAGGAATAGGCATCCGTACTGTCCAGTCCAACGGCCTTGAGATAACAGCCCAACGCGATCGTGTCCCTGCCTCCCTTGTTATAGGCATAGGCTGCAGACTTCCAAATCGCCGGGTTAAGACTATCGTATCCAATGGCGATGTCATACATCCTGTATGCATCGTCGTACATCTCCGATTCCGTAAAAATGTTGCCAAGGCCCTGGTAGGTCAGCGGGTTTGTCGGATCGAGTGCGATCAACTTTTTCGCATAGTATTCCACGCTATCGGCATCGACGGTACTGAATACGTGGATGCGTAACAGGCCCTCGTAGGAAAAGTTGTACGTGGAATCGCAGGCCACCGACTTATGAAAAGCGGGAGTCGCATCATCATATTTCTTATCCCAGTAATAAATGAAACCCAGCTGTGTCCAGAGATACTGGTCGTTCGGATCTTTCTGCAATCCTTTCTTCACGAAATAGATGGCGGAATCCACCTTACCCTGCGAGCTATACAACCCGGCGATTCCGCTGTAGGTGGTTTGGTAGCTTGTATCAAGGGCGAGGGCCATTTTATAATAATGGAGTGCACTGTCGAATTTTCTTTGCTCATTGAAGGCATAGCCAAGGTTGTGGTGCGGGTAAAGCCAGTTGGGTGCCAGTGCAATTCCTGTATGAAGGGCTTTCTCCGCCTGAGGGAATTGCCTCAATGCCACGTGCATCAGTCCCTTCAGGTTATAGAGGTAGGCGGCCTGCGGCTTGAGGGCCACGGCGCTGTCCACTTTTGCCAGGCATTCCATCAGGTCCTGCGTTTTATAGGAACGCCAGTTGGCGTGGCCTTCAAGAAAGAGGCGGTTCACTTCGATGTCTAGGGGATTGTAATAGCTTGTATCGGCCAGCTCGGTAAAAAGGTTCAGCTTCCTTGCGGCCGTCATAAAATAATCATAGGTGTATTTATTGTTATTCTGGCCAGCGTGCAGGTAAGTGTTGATCACACGAGCAACATCTGTCATCAGGCGACTGCTCAGCTCAAATTTCAATTCGCCGGCGAGGTCGGAGGGGAAATCTTTTTTTGAAAGGATCTTCTTCAGGATGTCATAAGCACCATTCGCCTCTATCAGCCTTCCTTCATTCAGCGCTTTCATAAATTCCTTGTAAAGATCCTCGTAACCTGCATTCTTCATCGCGATACCGAGATTCACACCTTTTCCTACGGCCAGCATCGTCTCGCCGCTGGGGCTGGTCACTCCCGTACGCAGTTCCATCGCGAGTTTCTGTTTCTCGGCTGCATCAACCTGGCTCATCACCAGCCCGTCGTACGAAGCGCAACAGTACTGCGGGGTCTGGCGGTATTCCTTATTATTCTTATCATAGGAAGCACGGTTCACTTCCTTCTTTACATAATCATAAAGCTCTGTGAGGGTCACTTCCCCGTCTTCCGGGTCCGTATCCGCCATTCCCTTTAAGCCGTTCACGAGATGCCAGGAGAACAGGCCCCTGCCCCCTCCCCACTGGTAACCTTCGAAAGAATATTGGTTGGAGGCGCAGGATATCAGCTGGATCTCGCCAGCTTTCTTGGCGAAGATCTCCTCGTAGGCGATCGTCTTCCCCTCTTCCTTACCGGGCAATTCATTGGTGCGGCAGGCATCGGTGATCAGGATCACCTTTACGCCCTTCGCCGTCATCTCAGAGATCCTGACTTTTAGTTTATGGATATCGATCAGGCCCATCCCGGTGGAATAATTGTTCCGGTCGTTGCCTGCAGGGGCATCATAAGCGAGCAGGTAAGCTTCGTCGGCCCGGTAGGCATCACCGTGACCCGAAAAATAAATATAGAAGATGTCGTTGGGCTGGAGCTTTTCCTTGATCCGGTGGAACTTCTTCCAGAACTCCATAAAATTCGCCTGCTGGTTGAAGAGGGTATCCACGTGCTGCGGTTCGGCCTTCCCCCCTTTTTTAGAGACCAGGAATCTGTAGAACTCGCGGGCATCCACATCCGCGTATTTCAGATTCTGGTAGGTGGTATTATCTTCATACTGGGAGATCCCGGTGACCAGCCCATAGATCTTACCGGGTGCCTGGGTTGCCGACTTATCATCTTTTTTAATCAGTCCCTTTGTCCCTTCTTCCTGAGCAAAAATGCCAGGAACCGTTAAAGAAGTAAAAAAGATGAGGAAGGTGGTGACAAAAAAACGGTTCATATTGGTGGTATGATACAGGAAAGCTAAGCCTTTTTTCACTGAGCGCTTATACCGGGATGCGGGTATATTCCAGGGGGTTGCATCTTCATTAAGGTTTATTTAACCCTGTAGATAATGAAATTCAATAAATAAGGGCGTCTCATCGAAGAAACACATCATTCCATCTAAAATCAACTTTATGAAAAAGACACTGAAACTAATGCTGGCCCTTTTGATCGGATCCATTTCTTTCGCCAATGCCGGGGTACGTTTCGAGCAAATGAGCTGGGCCCAGGTGAAAGCCAAGGCGGCAAGGGAGAATAAGATGATATTCTTCGACGCCTATACCACCTGGTGCGGTCCCTGCCAGTTCCTCGATGAAAAGGTCTATACCGATGCGGGTGTGGCTGCCTACTTCAACGAAAATTACATTAATGTAAAATTTGATATGGAGTCGGGAGAAGGCATTCAGCTGGCGGAGGAATTCGATGTGACCGCCTACCCCACCCTGCTTTTCTTCAATGCCTCGGGTGAGCTCGTTCATAAATACATTGGTGCGATGAAAGCCCCTGAGTTCATTCAGCTGGGAAAAAATGCCCGGGACCCCGCCAAACAATACTATACCATCAAGGCAAAAGTGCAAGCCGGCAAGGTGAGCACGGGAGATTTTATGAATTGGGCCTCCCTGGCTGAAGAACTGGAAGACAGCGACCGGGGTGCGGTAGCTTCTACCTGGCTGAACGGGCAGGGTGATATCCTGGCCAATGCCGAGCTGGCCCGGGCCGCCCTGTTGTACACCGATCTCACCGAAGACCAGCTGGGTTACCTCTA
>CAMLEM010000015.1 GCA_946479005.1 uncultured Chitinophagaceae bacterium
TGGTTTTCGGGGTTTTATCGGAAGGGCGAGGATCTGTTGTCTATTTCACGGATGATATTTTATTCCGGAGCTTCTGGGAGAACGGAAAACTGATGATGGCCAATGCGGTATTTCTCGTAAAATGAACCGGACAATCATAAAAGACCAATGAAAAAAATCTTACTCTTATTTTGCACGATCGCGTTTGCCGTTCACGGGAAATCCCAGGCGCCGGCCTCCTGGACCTCGGCCGAGATCTACCAGGCGCTGAAAAAGCTGAATGTGCTGGGATCCGTGCTTTATGTGGCTGCGCACCCTGACGATGAGAACACGCGCCTGATCGCCTATCTCTCGAAGGATAAACTGTATCGAACGGGTTATCTTTCGATGACTCGGGGCGATGGGGGGCAAAATCTCATAGGAGAGGAGCAAGGCATTGAACTCGGTTTGATCCGCACCCAGGAACTGCTCGCCGCAAGGAGGATCGACGGGGGGGAGCAATTCTTTACAAGGGCGTATGATTTCGGCTATTCAAAAAATCCCACCGAGACCTTTCAAAAATGGGATAAGGAAAAAATCCTGAGCGATGTGGTTTGGGTGATCCGGAAATTCCAGCCCGATGTAATCATTACACGCTTTCCTTCAACAGGGGAAGGAGGTCACGGCCATCATACTGCTTCAGCCATCCTGGCAAATGAAGCATTCGAGGCAGCGGCGAACCCGGCCCGTTTCCCGGAGCAATTAGGAATGGTAGCGGTTTGGCAGGCAAAAAGGGTTTTATGGAATGGCTTCAACTTCGGGGGCACCAATACCACGAGAGAGGACCAGTTCAAGTTTGATGTGGGCGGGTTCAATCCCCTGCTTGGAAAGAGTTACGGGGAGATCGCGGCGGAGAGCCGGAGCCAGCATAAAAGCCAGGGATTTGGCGTTCCCGCAGGCCGGGGCGAAGCCCTTGAATATTTCGTCACCGTCAGGGGACCAGAACCGAAGGCAGACCTGATGGATGGGATCGATCTCAGCTGGAGCCGGTTGCCCGGCGGGGAAGGAATATCGAAAAATGTGGATGAGATCGTGGCCGCGTATGATTTTTTTCACCCCGAAAGATCCGTGCCTGCCCTCGTGAAGCTGTACGCGCAGATCAGTGAACTCTCTCCTTCCGAATGGCGTAATAAAAAGCTCGAAGAAGTCACCCGGCTCATTGAACAGGCCAGCGGGCTGTTCGCTGATGTTACGAGTGCCGCTCAATTCGCCGTACAAACGGATTCGATCAGGTTAAACTTCAGTTTCAATAATCGCGCAGGCATTCCCGTTAGCATCAAAAGGATCCAGGTTTCAAATGGACTGGATACGGTTTTGTCCCAGGCACTGGTAAAAAATAAGAACCTTAATTTTTCCAAAACATTCTATGTTCCGCTAAATACACCGTTGACCCAGCCTTATTGGCTGGAGGAGAAAATGAAAGAGGGTTATTACGAGGTGAAGGATCAGCACCGGATCGGGACTCCTGACGTACAGCCTTCTTTTATCGCCCGCCTTTGGTTAAACTTCGAAGGCGTGGATATTCCCATTGACAAGATCGTGAGATACCGGTTCACCGATCCGGTGAGGGGAGAACTATATGAACCACTGGTGGTCATCCCCCCTGTGCTGGTCTCCCCTGACGAAAAAGTGAAGCTTTCCATTGGCGATGAAAATATAAAAGGTTCCGTCAGGCTGCAGGGAAGAAAGAATGGTATAAAGGGCAAGCTGGAGGTTACTGCCATAGAAGGCGCCAAACCCTTCTCACTGGTTCTAGGCACGGATAAATTCAGTCTCCCTGAAAGAAATGTGGTAACTGAGCTGGGGTATGTGATCCGCTCGGAAAAAGATGCCGAATACAGCCTTGCAGCCACGCTTGATGAGAAAAATTATTTTGGAAAGGAGCTCAACGAGGTGAAATACGACCACGTACCCTACATCAATTATTTCACGGAAGCCCGGGTGCAAACAAGGAAGATCGACCTGGAGATCTACGGGAAAAAGATCGCCTACATACCCGGGGCCGGAGATAAGGTGCTGGAAGCGCTCGAGCAGATGGGTTATGAAGTGAACAGGCTCACGGAAAAAGAACTGGAGCGGAACAGCCTCGACAAGTTTGACGCCATCATCACGGGTGTCAGGGCCTACAATACCAACGACTGGCTGAACAAGCATTATGACAAGCTGATGAAATACGTGCACGAGGGAGGAAATCTCATTGTGCAATACAATACCAGCAACCAGATCGGCCCGGTAAGGGCGAAGATCGGACCGTATGCATTCAATATTTCGCGGACCCGGGTGACCGATGAAGAGGCGCCGGTGACCATACTAAAACCCGAACATCCTGTATTCAATTTTCCGAACAAGATCACGACAGAGGATTTTTCCGGTTGGATACAGGAAAGAAGCATTTACCACGCCAGTGCCTGGGACAGCACCAAATTCGAGACGGTGCTTGCAATGAACGATCCCGGGGAAAAAGCGGATGCGGGAAGCCTGGTGATCGCAAAATACGGGAAAGGTTATTTCACATATACAGGACTGGTCTTCTTCAGGCAATTGCCCGCGGGCGTGCCTGGCGCTTATCGTTTACTGGCAAACCTGATCGGCTTAAACAGGAAGAAAGGTTTTTGATGGAAAGAGAAACAAAGCCCAGTATGCGCAGAGCTGAGATGGCCTTCGTATTTG
The DNA here is from genome assembly GCA_946479005.1 of uncultured Chitinophagaceae bacterium. The sequence continues at coordinate 2,689 of CAMLEM010000015.1, forward strand.
CCATCGTGCTGGGACTGATCCTGGGAATTTTCATAAAGAAGATCCGTGTGGGTATGTTGATCGGCGTGGTGATCGGTGTATTGATCCTGATGACCGGATGGCTGCGCACAACCCGAAAATAATAAGCGATGGAAAAAGAAGAGGATAAAGCCCCCTTGTTCAGATCCTGGAACGGTTGGTACCTGTTGCTGATCGCTTTCCTGGTGCTGCTTATCCTGCTTTTCTCCTTATTCACTAAAAAATTTCAATAGCGGGTATGAGCAACATCGACTGGATCGTACTGATCATAACCCTGCTGACCATCATCACTTATGGCCTGTACAAGAGTCGTGTTTCGCATAATCTCGACGGGTATTTCCTGAGCAACCGAAGTCTTCCCTGGGGACTGGTCTTATTGAGCATAATGGGAACCCAGGCCAGCGCCATCACTTTTATTTCCGCCCCGGGACAGGCTTATACGGATGGAATGAGATTCGTGCAGTATTATTTCGGCATCCCGCTGGCGATGATCGTGATCTGCATTTTTTTCGTTCCCATCTTCAGCAGGCTCAAAGTCTATACGGCCTACGAGTATCTTGAGAACCGATTCAATGGAAAGACGAGAACGCTTACCTCCCTGCTTTTCCTATTGCAGCGGGGGGTATCAACAGGCATAAGCGTTTTCGCCCCTTCGATCATCCTCTCGTCGCTGCTTGGATGGAATATCTATTGGACCAACCTCTTTATGGGTGGCCTCCTGATCATCTATACAATGAGCGGAGGTGCCAAAGCCGTCGCCTACACACAGCAATTACAATTGATCATCATCTTTACCGGGATGTTCCTGGCAGCCTGGATGGTGGTACGTTTGTTACCGGCAGGAGTAGGATTCACAGATGCGCTCGAAGTGAGCGGGAAACTGGGAAAACTAAACGTCATCACTACCGGCACCGAGAAAACCGGAAGTTTCGACTGGGGTGACAAATACAATATATTCAGCGGGATCATTGGCGGTTTCTTTCTCGCGCTTTCCTATTTCGGAGCGGATCAGAGCCAGGTGGGGCGATATCTCACCGCGAAAAATCTACGCCAGAGCCGGCTGGGGTTGCTGATGAACGGATTTGTAAAGGTGCCGATGCAATTCGCCATTCTCCTGGTAGGTACCCTGGTCTTTACTTTCTATCAATTCAATAAAGCACCGATCTTCTTTAACGAGGTGCAGGTGAATAAGATCATCAAATCACCCCTCCGGGATTCTTTCCTGCTGGCAGAATCCAGTTATGAAAAGATAACAGGGCAAAAGAAGGAAGTGGTGTTGAAATTTGTTCAAAGCCCTGGTGGCTTTGAACAGGCTGCCACTGTGACTGAATTAAGGAGCCTGCAGAAAAGTTCTGATAGCATCAGGAGTAAGGTGAAATCCTGGATCAACTCGAGCACCGTGAAAGGAGATGGCAACGACACCAATTACATCTTCCTGCGGTTCGTGGTGGACAACCTCCCTGTTGGACTGGTGGGTTTACTTATTGCCATCATCTTCCTCGCTTCCTGGGGAAGCATTGCCGCGGCCATCAACTCCCTGGCATCCTGTACGATGGTGGATTTTCACCGGAGACTAAGAACAAAAAAAGAAAGCGGCGAAGACGAGTACCGGCTTTCAAAATGGTACACGCTGGGATGGGGCATATTCTGCATTATTGTGGCTATGTACACTTATAATATGGGCAACAGCCTGATCGAAACGGTGAATGAACTGGGTTCGCTGTTTTATGGCTCCATCCTCGGTGTTTTCCTCGTGGCCTTCTTTATGAAGAGGATCAGCAATGGGAATGTTGTTTTCTATGCAGCCCTCAGTACGCAGGTTCTGGTACTGGTGATCTACATCCTATCCAAAACGAAAGTGTTGGGATTGGGATTCCTCTGGCTTAACCCGATTGGGGCTCTTGGCGTGGTCTTTGTTACGATCCTTTATACCCGGGTTGTAAAAGGACTTTATCGGTAGATTCAAATACAATGGAACACGGATGGCGCGGATGACACGGATTTAAACCGATTTGCTTTTCAAAGGCGAGGCAATGCCCAATTTTTCGGAAAAAGATCCGTGAATATCCGTGTCATCCGTGCCATCCGTGTTCCATAAAAAAGGCCGCCCTTCAGGCAGCCTTTAAATTATTAACGGCGGACAAACTTTTCGTCTTTACTTATCCAGTTCCGCGAGTAATTTATCATTCAGCGCCACATAATCATCATTCTTCGCAGTTTTCGCGAGGTCTTTTGATTTGTTGGCTGCTGCCCTGGCTTCTTCTTTCTTTCCGAGTTTTGCCAGGGCATTCGCGCGCTGGTGGTGGATCCAGAATGCATTGGGCTGGATCTCCACGGCTTTATCGAACCAGGTCAAAGCCTGGTTAAGGTCCTTGCCATTATCCATATAGTACATAGCAGCCGCGAAATAAGGGCGGTTATCCTTATTCATCATCTGGTCGATCTGTGCCATCACCTTGGTCTCTACGTCAACCGAGATCGGGAGGGAAACCCTGGTGCGGTCCCACATAATGTTCAGGTTGGCTGAATTGGATTTAACATCGGCGAATTGCATTGTGAAGGTTTCCACCGGGGCATCCAGCGAGGCCGCCTTTGCTTCCACGCGTACCACATCCTGGTCTTCTTTGTATGCCGCAGGGCTGGTTACGTCCAGCTGCTTGGTGATAATGATGGTCCAGTTGTTTTTCTCGGGAATGGTAACCAGTCCGTATTTGCCTGCGGGAATTTTTTTACCCCCAATCATCACTTCTTCGCCAAAACTAATGGTAGTGGCATTATTCGCACCGGTTCTCCAGACCTTTCCGAAAGGAACCAGGTCACCAAAGATCTTCCTGCCCTTCATTCCGGGGCGGGAGTAGGAGAGTTCTACATTCGAAAGTCCCAGGTCCTGTTTGATGGTTTGGGTGGGGCTGGGCGCCGGGGTTCTTAGTTGTTGGGCATCCGCCGTGCTGAACATAAATGCGGCTGCGATAAGGAATACAAGCTTTCTCATTGTTTCGTGTTTTAGGAAGACGAAGGTAGGGAAAGCCTAGAAAGCGACGGTCACACGGGTGCGCTTTTTGGTAGTTCGCTTCCATTTGGGCCCTTCCCTGATGAGGCGAATGGCTTCCTGGTCGCAGCTTTTACAGAGTGATCTTTCGATCCGGAACTGGACGGGTTCACCCTGTTTATTCACTTCAAAGGATACTTCAACCTCCCGGGGAGCGCTGGGCCGGGTTTCAAATTCTACCGGAACCTGGAGATTGTTCGCGAGGTAAACATCATAATTCTCCCAACCGTCAGCAGGCTCAGGTTCTTCCACCTTGAGATGATCATCCCGCTGCCTGCGAAGCGCGTTGGAGTTGCTGCGGCTGATCAGCGTTTGCGCAACACCGTCCACGTTGTCTTCCATTACAATGGTATTATTGGGGGCCGCGGCAGTCAGCTTTTGGGAATTGACATCATATCCTACTGACCTCACCTGCACATCCAGCACGGAATCCGGTGAGGTGAGTACAAAATTTCCTGATACATCGGTATAGGTGCCCACGTTATCGCGGGTGTTCGTAACGTTGGCAAATGGAAGTCCGCGATTGTTTTCATCGGTCACACGGCCGCGGAATGTATTTACCGGCTGTACGGCGGAATATTTTTTCTCGGCCCGGGCTTTTGTCATCGCCTGCCGGTTTTTCACTTTATCCGCTTCGGTGACCGCCAGTTCTTCTCCTTCCGAAGCATTTTTCGCAAGATCCTTTTGTTCTTCCTTTCTGTCCGGGGCTACTTTTATATCATTGGTAACAGGGGGTATTGCTGCTGTTTCAGAGGGAGGCTCAACGCTACGGGGCTGTTCCGTCACTGCTCCTTTCCCCGCCTCGTTCCTGGCAGGTGCCGGCGAGACGGAGGTATCGCTGACCCTGCTACCTGCATCAACGGTTCCTGCCTGTTCATTTATTTCGGTAATGCTGTCGCTCACCCTATTCTGATCTTCAGCCCCGGCAGGAGTATTTGTTTGGGCGATCTCATTTTCTTTTTTATTGAAAAGAAGCTGGCTGGCCAGAATGCCCCCACCCACCAGCACAACTATGATGGCCGCCACGCGCATCCACGGAAAACCTTCTTTTTTCCGGGTGATGGGAACCAGCCTGGCTTGTCCCACCCGTTCCTCGAGCCTGTTATGGAGATCCGCCATCTCAGCGGAAAAATCAGTGGAATGCACATAACCTTCGATCGCTTCCGCGAGGAAAGGATCGTCCAGCGCCGCTTTTTCCAAAGCGTGACGCTCCGTGGAATTCATCTGACCACGATGATACCTTTCGATATCCGCCGCGGTGTATATATGTTTATTGTCTGCCGACATATTCTTCGTTGTTTTTTTCCATACAGATCTTCAGGTTTCGTCTTCCGTTCTGTATGCTGCTTCTCACCTGGTTCCATTCCTGGCCGGTAAGCTCCACGATCTCGTTATAACATTTTCCTTCCAGGTAGAAGAGCCGGATCGCTTCCTGCTGTTCTCCTGTCAGGGTGCCCAAACAGAACTCCAGCTTCCTGAAATTCTCCTCCTTATCGAGCACACCATTCAGATGCACTTCTTCTTCCGATTGCATAATCTCCATCTTGAATTCCACCGTTTTAAGATTCCTTGGCGTTCTAAGCTGCATCAGGCAATGGTTCTTTGCCAGTTGGTGGAGCCAGGGCCTGAAATTCTCGATCTCGTGCTTTTTCACTTTGGTGACCAGCTCTTCAAAGATCTGCATTACGCTGTCGCGAGCCTGTTCAGGGTCTTTGTAATATTTAAGGCATACACCATAAACCAGTTCCATATAACGCTGGTATAGGTCTCCCAGCAGAGCCAGGTCGCCACCGGATTTGTACCGGTCAACCAGTTCTTTGTCTGTCAGCTCATTGTTATTTGAATTCTTCAGGAAGGACACGGGCTAAAATTAGTCAAATAGGGCAAAACGGGAAGGATTGCTGCAAATCGTTAACAGTTCTTAAAATAAGACCTCCAAAATAAATTATCATAATACATATGCAAAAAATAAAATACCCGCATCAGGGTATGTAAAGCTGTTTTATGAAGCGTTTAATTTTTGCCGCATTTCCCCTCCTCGTTTTGTTCCTTGCATTCAGACCGGTACAGTCGCATACGGTAACCGGGACTGTGAAAGATGAAACGGGCAATCCACTCTTCGGTGTTTCCGTTGTAGAAAAAGGTACTAAAAACGGATCTGTTGTTGATACAAATGGCAGGTATACAATTACGATTAGTAAAAATAATGGGATACTGCAATTTACAGGTGTAGGATTGAGATCGAAGGAGATCAGGGTTCAGGGGAGGTCGAAGATCGATGTAGTGCTGAACAGAGAAGTGATGCAGGTAAGTGAGGTTGTGGTAACCGCCTTTGGGACCCACCGGCAGGCAAAATCATTGGTCTATGCAACCAAGATGCCCGGTGCCTATGATTACCCCGCTCCCCGATACTACCCGGGCGAGGAAGGAAGGGACCGCGAGGGTTATGATCCCATTTCAGAGAATAAATTCCTGAAGGTTTCCGATAATCCCCTTTCCACTTTTTCCATTGATGTGGATGCGGCATCTTATAGCAATGTAAGACGGATCCTCAACCAGGGGCAATTACCCCCCGCGGGAGCCGTAAGGATTGAGGAAATGATCAATTATTTCAAGTACGACTACCCGCAGCCGAAAGGCGAACACCCTTTTTCCATCAACACCGAGATCGCGGATGCGCCCTGGAATAAGGAACATAAGCTTGTATTGATCGGCCTGCAGGGAAAAAAGATACCCGTTGATAACCTGCCTCCTTCAAACCTGGTCTTCCTGATCGATGTATCGGGTTCGATGATGGCCGCGAATAAACTTCCCCTGGTACAGCAGTCAATGAAGATGCTGGTTGACCAGCTCCGGGAGCAGGATATGGTTTCCATTGTAGTATATGCAGGAGCGGCAGGGCTGGTTCTTCCTCCTACCAGCGGGTATGAGAAGCAAACCATAAAGGACGCGATAGACCAGCTTTCCGCCGGGGGATCCACCGCCGGGGGCGCAGGGATCAAACTTGCCTATAAAACAGCCAGGGAAAATTTCCTTAAGGAAGGCAATAATCGTGTGATCCTTTGCACTGACGGGGATTTTAACGTGGGAGAGAGCAGCGATGATGCTATGGTGCGGCTGATCGAGAAAGAAAGAAATTCCGGTGTTTTCCTCACGGTGCTGGGATATGGAATGGGAAATTACCAGGACGCCAAAATGCAGAAGCTTGCCGACAAAGGAAATGGCAACCACGCCTATATCGATGGCCTCAGCGAAGCCAAAAAAGTGCTGGTGAATGAATTTGGAGGTACCCTTTTCACCATTGCCAAGGATGTCAAGCTCCAGGTGGAGTTCAACCCGGCAAAAGTGAAAGGCTACCGCCTGATCGGCTATGAGAACCGGATGCTGGCTAAGGAAGATTTCAACGATGATAAAAAAGACGCGGGAGAGCTGGGTAGCGCGCATACCGTCACTGCTCTTTATGAGATCATACCTGTTGGGGTGAATAGTGAATTCCTGAAGAATGTGGATTCATTGAAATACCGGTCAACGGTACAGCCCCTCAGCGCTTCCTCCCATAATGGAGAGATGCTGACCGTGAAGTTCCGTTACAAAGCTCCCGGTGGAGACCAGAGTAAACTGATCGAACATCCTGTACAGGACCGGTCCATATCCCTGGCATCTGCCTCGGAGAACTTCAGGTTTGCCGCTTCGGTGGCCGAATTTGGGATGTTACTGAGGTCTTCTGAATTCAAATCGAGTGCCTCTTATGAGAATGTAATTTCCCTGGCCCGGGGGGCGAAAAAAAATGATCCCGAGGGATACAGGGATGAGTTCCTGAAACTGGTTAAAAAAGCACAAAACCTTGCAGCCACAACCGCTTCGGTTGACAGTAAGGAATGAAAATACGTTCACTACCGGCCATTCATTCACTATTAAAAATCAAAAATTATGAATTTCTCGTTCTCAACGAGCAAGGTGATGCTCCCGGCTGCCGTAGCGGTCGTGGTGGGACTGGTAGCGATGAGCAACCGTCCGCAGGCGGATGCCAAAAAAGATCTGAGATGTTGTTCCAGCCAATCTGTTAACCACGTTTGCGTGATGAAGACCATCCTGGGTTTAGACACCACTCACAAGAATGATGTGACCGCTAAATTCAAAGCACCGGAAAAGGTGGAGGCCGCGGTGAAAAAAGGTCTGAGCTGGATCGGTGCGGCCCAGGCGCCGGACGGCGGATGGGGCGCGGGATCGCACAGTGCCCAGCATATCAAGGACCCTCACGCGGTGACCAGTGACCCTGCTACCAGCGCCTTGGTGGCTATGTCGCTTCTGCGCACCGACAACACGCTCAGCAAGGGAGAGTATTCGGGGAACCTGAAAAAAGTGACAGAGTTCCTTTTAAAAGCAGTGGAGAATACACCGAAGGAACAGCCTTATATCACTTTACTGACCGGCACCCAGCCACAAGTGAAACTGGGGCGGAACATCGACGTGATCCTTACCTCGCAATTCTTCACCAATATCCTTCGCTATGAGATCAAAGATGCCGATCTTAAGAAACGGATCGAAAGAGCTCTTGATATCTGTATCGGCCGGATCCAATCCACGCAGGCGGCAGACGGCTCCTGGAAAGAGGGCGGATGGGCGCCTGTACTGCAATCAGCACTGGCCAATAACGCGCTGGAGAATGCGAAAGACCTGGGAAGGGAAGTGGATGATGGTGTGCTGGCTCGCGGCTATGAATACCAGAACGGGAATTTCGACCTCCAAACCAAATCAGCGGTCACCGAAAAGGCGGCCGGTGTGATGTTATACGGACTTTCCAGCACCACCCGTGCCAGCGCAAAAGAATCCAAAAGAGCGCGGGACCTGGTCAGGAAGGCGAAGGCCGAGGGTAAGGTAAAAACTGAGGAGGTAACAGAAGATAATCTCCGGGCGGCCGGCGCAAATGCTGCGGAGGCCAAGCAACTGGTAACAGCCTATTCGATCAATGAGGCCGCCCAGGAGCAGGCTGTTCGTGCGGATGTGATGGTTGGATTCGGGAATAACGGGGGAGAGGAGTTTATGAGCTTCCTGATGACAGGCGAAAGTATGCTGATACAGGGAGGGGAGAACTGGAAAAAATGGTATGAATCAATGTCTGCCACACTGATGAATATCCAGAACGGCGATGGCTCCTGGAATGGCCACCATTGTATTACCAGCCCGGTATTTTGTACCGCCACCTGTTTGTTGATACTTTCCATCCATAACGATATGCAATTTTCGATGCAGCAGCATCCCAGGTAATGGCGTTAGTTATGAAGCTTTTCTTTTTACAGTTGATGTGTTTTAACAGCTAACAGCCGGTTAGTGATCCGGGGTCCTGTTTCCACAGGGCCCCCTTTATGCAAACCGCGCGATGCCTGCATCAGGTTATTAACCCCAGGTTTAAAAACTTAACTATGAGTTCAAAACTACAACTCCATATTTCCGAGCCCTGCCACGAGAACTGGAACCGGATGTCGCCCGTTGAACAGGGGAGATTTTGTGGTTCCTGCCGGAAACAGGTGGTGGATTTCAGCACGATGAATGATGCCCAGCTCGCTCAATTCTTCAAAAAACCTTCCACGGGCTCCGTTTGTGGAAGGTTTATGCAGGAACAGCTCGACAGGGATCTCGTGATCCCGAAAAAAAGACTGGCCTGGATCAAATATTTCTTCTCCTTTCTATTGCCCGCCTTCTTTGTACTGAAATCATCGGGACAGAGAACAATGGGTAAGCCTTCGGTGGATAACAGGGATACTTCAAGAATACCCATCGACAGGGAGATCCGCACCATGGGAATGGTACTGCCCACCACGATCAAGCCAGTATGTCAAGACAGCACCACCAAACCCCTGATCACGAATAAAAAAGTAGATCATATCAAAGTGCAGGGCAGGATCGTGGATGAAGAAGGAAAAGCCGTGCCGGGCGCCAGCGTGATGATCACTGAATCTGGAAAGATCATTGAAGCAGACCAGGAAGGCCGATTCAGTTTTATCTCCAATAAAGAGAACCTCGTTGAATTCCTGGTCACTTCCACCGGCTTTCAACCACAGCCCTATATTTATCCTTTTGCTCTTCAATATAGTTCCGAAGTGGATATCACGGTTCAAATGAAAAAGCAGGTGGTTGAGTTGGATGAAGTGACCATTAAAAGCATGGCGCAGGGCCGGATCATTTGCACCAGGCACGTGAGTTACCGAATGGGTGGAGTGAATATCATAACTCAAAAGGAAGAGGTGGATTCCGTGCTTTCAAAGCCGGACATACCGAAAGATGGAAAAGTAAAATTCTATCCCAACCCCGTTCAGTCCGGGCAGGTACTTCATATTTCCCTGTCAGGCCTTGAAGAAGGCTACTACCGGTCTGAGCTCATAGAGATTAGCGGTAAACTGGCCCAG
>CAMLEM010000016.1 GCA_946479005.1 uncultured Chitinophagaceae bacterium
ATCCGTTGCCTGTCTTTCTCCTCTTTTACCATAACCTTTTGTACCCGTATAGATTGTCAATCCTCTTCCCATTTTGTGCTTGATCACATTGGCGATCTTTTCGGTATGCGGAGAAATGATCGTTACACCGGTGAACTCCTCGATCCCTTCCAGAATGAAATCCACTGTTTTGGCAGCAGCCATATAAGTAAGGATGGAATAAAGCGCCATTTCAATGGAGTATAAATAAGCGGCCACAGAGAAGATCAGGATATTGAAGAGCAGGATGAAATCTCCCACGGAAATGCTGTACCGGCGGCTCAGGTGGATGGCCAGGATCTCCGTTCCATCGATCACTGCACCTCCGCGGATGGTCATCCCGATGCCGGCTCCCAGGAAGAAACCACCGAACACGGCGATCAGCACCTTATCGTCCGTTACTACAGGGTAATGAACGGTAGCAAGGATGATCGCCAGGACTGTGATCGACAACATACTTTTTATCGCGAATCCCACCCCGAGCTGTCTCCATCCCAGGAAAAGGAACGGGATGTTGAATACCACCAGCAGGATCGACAGCGAAATGCCCGTCTGGCCATTGGTCAGAAGCGAAATACCTGTGACACCACCGTCTATCAGACCGTTCGGTATCAAAAATCCTTCGAGTCCAAAACCGGCTGATGTCACCCCGATGATCATAAAGAAGATACCCCGGATCGTGTTCCAGACAGAACGGCGGTATTGCAATGAATCCTTTGCCTGCTTATAGCGGCTCAGGTTGGGCTCATTTCGGATGCCTGCGGCTTTTTTTACCTCTTCTATGATCTGGATATTACTCCCGGGGGTCATCGGGTCGAAGATAAAAAAATTATAGGCATTATCTTTAGCGGTATGATAATCTCATCCGTGACGAGGTTCCTGGAAGAGTTGGCAAACCCATCGCTGCAGGAATCTTACGATAATGCCGGGCTCATCGTGGGTGATCCAACGGTTGAATGTAAAGGAATCCTCGTGACACTGGATGCTACGGAAGAAGTGATCAGCGAAGCGGCGGAAAGGGGATGTAACCTGGTGGTGGCTCATCATCCCATTGTGTTCAGGGGTTTGAAAAGGATCACGGGTGCCGGGTATGTCGGGCGTACAGTGATCAGCGCGATCAGGAAGGACATCGCCATCTACGCCATTCATACCAACCTCGACAATGTCATTGAAGGGGTCAACGGGATGATCGCCACAAAACTGGGCCTGCAACATTGCCGGGTATTGGAAGAGAAGCCGGGAACGCTCAAAAAATTATACACCTACGTCCCGGTAAAACACCTCGAATCCGTTCGCGATGCGCTCTTTAAGACGGGTGCCGGCCAGCTCGGCAAATACAGTGAATGTAGCTTCAATACGGAAGGAAAAGGGACTTTCAAAGCAGGTGAAGGAGCAGATCCTTTTGTGGGTGAGAAGGGAAAAAGGCACGAGGAAGAAGAGATCCGGCTTGAAATGGTCTTCCCTGCCTGGACAGAGGGCCGGCTTATCCAGGCGCTCAGGGAATCTCATCCATATGAAGAGGTCGCTTATGAAGTGATCTCCCTTGATAACCGGTATGCAGCATTGGGCGCCGGTCTTGTCGGCGAACTACCCTCCCCGGTCCCCGAAAAAGAATTTCTCAAACAATTGCACAGCATTTTTAATGTGCCCGCGATCAGGCATACCCCGTGGACGGGCCGGGACGTTAAAACCGTGGCCCTTTGCGGCGGTGCCGGCAGCTTTCTGACTTCCAAAGCGTTGGCGGCAGACGCCCAGGCCTTTGTGAGCAGTGACTTCAAGTACCACGAGTTTTTCGATGCGGAAGGGAGGATGCTGATCGTGGATATTGGCCATTATGAAAGTGAACAATACACGATGGAGCTTTTAAAGGCTAAACTGGAGGAAAAATTCCCTAACTTTGCCGTCCTCAAAACAGGGGTGAACACCAACCCGGTCCGCTACTCCTGGCAGTAAAACAAACAAAGTATGGCACACATTAAAGAATTTTCAGTTGAAGAAAAACTGACCTCTCTCGTTACCCTCCAGAAGATCGAAAGCAAGCTGGATGAGATCCGGATCCTGAAAGGAGAGTTACCGATGGAGGTGGCAGACCTGGAAGATGAGATCCAGGGGCTCCACGCCAGGCAAACGAGGATCGAGGAAGAGATCAATGGGGTGACCGAATTCATCGAGCAGAGGAAGAATGCCATAAAGGAAGCTGAAGCGCTCATCAAGAAATACGAGAAGCAAAGTTCCAATGTGAAGAATAACCGGGAGTTCGAAGCGATCAACAAGGAAGTGGAAATGCAGCAACTGGAAGTGAAGCTTGCCGAAAAACACATCAAGGATGCCACGCAGGAGATCGCGGAGAAGGCCGAGCTTCTGGAAAAAGCCAAGAAGAACATTGCCGTAAAAGAGGGTGTACTGGCCACAAAAAAAGGAGAACTGGAGAAGATCATCGCGGCCAACGAAAAAGAAGAAAAGCATTTCAATAAGCAGGCGGTGGAAGCCCGCCAGCACGTGGATGAAAGGCTGCTGGCAAGCTATGAGAAGATCCGCCGCAGTTATCGCAACGGCCTGGCCGTGGTGCCGGTGGAAAGAGATGCCTGTGGTGGTTGCTTTAATGCGATCCCTCCTCAAAAGCAAAGCGAGATCAAGCAGCATAAGAAAGTTATGATCTGTGAGAACTGTGGTCGCATCCTGGTGGATGAGGAGCTCACCAACAGCATCGAAGTGAAATAAGATATTTTGTTTTTTATTTTTTCCCCCCGCCATAGCGGGGGGTTTTTTATTTTCGGGGATATGATAACCAGGCTGCAGGTAAAGAATTACGCGATCATTGATGAACTGGAGATACGTTTCTCGCAACACCTCAATGTGGTTACCGGTGAGACGGGTGCGGGGAAATCGATCCTGGCCGGGGCACTGGGCCTCATCCTGGGCGACCGTGCGGATTCTGAGGTGCTGATTAACCGGGACAAGAAATGCGTGGTGGAAGGGACATTCTCCCACGTCAATGCGAGCGGTGTGCTTGGATTTCTGGAAGAGAATGAACTGGATGTTTCTGATGAGCTGGTCATCCGGAGGGAGATCTCGCCACAGGGAAAGTCCCGTGCTTTCATCAATGATACGCCCGTGAACCTTTCGCAGCTGCAGGACCTGGGAGCGCTCCTGGTAGACCTTCACCGGCAGTTCGATACAAGTTCCGTTGCTGATTCTTCTTTTCAGCGCGAAGTAGTGGATGCCCTGGCAGGTCATTCCAATAAGGTGCTGGAGTACCGTGAATTCTTCATCCTCTGGCAAAAATTACAGCGGGAATTACTGGGGTTGAAGGAGCAAAAGGACCAGTTTGAAAAGGAAGCGGATTTTAATTCTTATCAGCTCAGGGAACTGGATGAAAGTGCTTTTCGTGAAAATGAGATCGAAGAGCTGGAGGCTGACCTGAAAATGCTGTCGCAGGCGGAGAACATCCGTGCTTCCCTCGAAAGGTCGGTTTTCGTATTGGAGAATTCCGAAACGCCAATGGTACAACAGCTGAAAACGCTGGTCAATTCTTTGTCAGGATTTGGTGATTCCGTACCCGGCCTCCATGAACTCGTGGAAAGAATGCGGTCGAGCCAGGTGGAGCTGCAGGATATCGCTTCAGAATTGGATAAGATCAGCCAGCGGGTGAATTTTGATCCGGCAAAGATCGCTGATATGGAAACAAGGGTTTCAACCGGGTATCGGCTGCTCAAGAAACACGGGGTGAAGTCCACCGCTGAACTGTTGGGCGTACGGGAGGCTCTTGCAAAAAAACTGGAAGCTGTGCTGGACCTGGATGGACAGATCAATGAGAAGGTAGAGGCCTCCGCGAAATTGCTGGAAGAATTGCAGGCGCGGGCCCAAAAGATCTCGGAAGGAAGAAAGAAACAGGTGAAACCCCTCCAGGATAAGGTGAATAAACTCCTTTCCCTGGTCGGGATGCCCAATGCCAGGCTCAAGCTGGTGATGGACACGGTAGGATTGAACATTACCGGGGCCGATCATATCGAATTTCTCTTCAATGCCAATTTACCCGCGGATACAAGTCCTGATAAATCGTCTTTCCAGCCTCTCCGGAAGGTGGCCAGTGGCGGCGAACTGAGCCGCCTAATGCTTTGCATTAAGTCCCTGGTCGGACAATCGATGGATCTTCCTACGATGATCTTTGATGAAATTGATTCAGGGATCTCCGGTGAAGCCGCCAGGCAGGTGGGGATCATTTTGAAGGGGCTGGCTGAAAGCAGGCAGGTCATCTGTATTACCCACCAGCCCCAGATCGCAGGCAAGGGTGAAACCCATTTCTTCGTGTACAAGGATATCGTTGATAAAAAGGTGGTCACCCGGGTGAGAAGCCTCGAGAACGAAGAAAGGGTCCAGGCGATCGCCAGGATGCTGAGTGGAGAGAAGCCAACGGCTGCGGCCGTGCAGAATGCGAGAGAAATGTTAGCGAAAACCACATAAATGGATACAGCCATCAACCAGGCGACGGCGGAATTCCTGGAACGGTCGGGCATCGACGGGATCGTGGCTGATCTGAAGACCCATTTTTCCAGGGAGGGAAAGCCTTTCAGGATCTCGGATGTTACTGATTCTTCCGGCAACCAGTATGTTGACCTCGTGCAGGAAGGGGGCGGTGTATTGGGGATCGCCCTGGTGGGTTATACATACGTGCTCGAGAAAATGGGGATCCGTTTTTTCAGTATGGCCGGTACCAGCGCCGGCTCTATCAATGCGATGTTGCTGGCCTGTGCCGGCAATAAGGAAGATGAAAAATCAACCCGGATCATCGGGAAGCTGGTGGCACTGGATATGTTCAGTTTCGTGGACGGTCAACCGGAGAATTTCAAATTCACCCGTTGGTTGAAAAAAAAGATCCAGCAGCTGCTCCTGGGAGGGAAGGCCTTGCGCCGGTTCCTGCTCACCCTTAAATGGTCATTCATTATCCTGCTTACGCTTACCGTTGGATGTTTTGTGATCAATTTTTTTTGGCCGGGTATAGCGAAGTGGATCGGCCTTGCAGCCGGTATCAGCTTGTTGCTGATCTCTGTGATCGTGCTGTTCTTCGTCCAGCGATTTAAATTATTTGCACGTAATGGCTATGGCCTGAACGAGGGAAAGGTGTTCCAGGATTGGATCCGTGAAGTGATCTCCTCATTTCACGTTGAAGACGACCCCGCCCAGCGGAAGATCAATAATTATGAAGATTTTTCGCATCACTTTATGCGGGTACCGGAACTGGTTGTGAGCCCCGATCCCCGGAGAAAGAACAATCAACCTCCCTATATGCCGATGCTCACACTCATTGCCTGTGACATCACCTCGGGAAGAAAGATCGAGTTCACGCGGATGTGGGATCTTTACTGGGCTTCAGAGAAGGATGTTCATCCCGGTGATTTCGTGCGGGCGAGTATGTCGATACCGGTATTCTTTGAAAGTTTCAGGGTGACCGGGATCCGGAAGAGTAGTTCCTTTGAGACCTGGGACCGGCACCTCAACTGGCAGAATGAGCGGAAAGCGATCCCTGATAAGGTACAGTTCATTGACGGGGGCACCCTTTCCAATTTCCCGATCAATGTTTTTTATAATCCCAATTACCCCGTGCCGCGTATGCCGACCTTTGGCATCCGGTTACAGGATGGTGTACTGGATCCTGCAAACAAAGAGGGAAAGGGCTTTGGAAATTATATCCTGTCACTTTTCTCCACGATCCGATTCAATTTCGACAGGGATTTCATCACCAAGAACCGCGCGTACACGATCGGGGTGAAGAACATCGATGTAAGGGAACATAACTGGCTGAATTTTTTTATGAAAGAGGAAGAGAAGATCGCGCTCTTCCGCAAGGGGGCCCTTGCGGCTGCCGAATTCCTGAAGGATTTCAATTGGGAACATTACAAGGAAGAGAGGCTGCGCAACCATTTGATGTCGGAAGAAAAATTCGACAACCCGAATAATATGAGGGCGCAGCCTTACTCAGGCGAGTTCAAGATCAGTTAGCGTTCTTTCCGGTCAGGCGCACATCTCCACTTTGAAGGCCAGGCTGAAATAGGAAAAAAAATGCCCTTTTTGATCTGTGGAGTCCGCACTCCATTCAAACCCGTAAGGAAAGGGTTCCTGGTTTCCTGATGCGGCCTCGCCGATCCCCACCAGTGCGTTCGGTGTATAGATACGAAATCCATAAGTGGCATCCTTTTGCAGCGTGAGCGGCTGCATTTCAAAGCGGATCCAGCGGGATTCATCCCGGTGATCGATGCTCAGGTTTGCATTGGCGATGGAGGGCCCCCAGGTTTTGTTCTCGGGGTCAAATTCGTGAAGCGTGAGTGCGAGATCACCTGGCTGACTGATCGCTGAGGTATAGACCTGGATATTATTCAACTGGCCTCCCAGCGGGCATCTGAAGGTCTGTCCTGCAAAATGGTCAGTGGGGTCTGTTTGTAAATGACCGATCCAAAGCGTGGTGTTGTTTTCGGCCTGGGTGATAACGGGTCTCGGATGGTTGCCGTAGTTCCTGGTTTCCATTACTACGTGATTTAAAGTGAAAAATCCGGTACAGGCGGTCGCCGGTTCTATAAGAGCTTTTTAGTATAACAACACAGGCTGGCAGATATTGTGTGCTTACGGAAATATTATTGCATAATTCGTTCCAAGTGCAAAAATTCCCGGGATAGCTTAAGGAATTTTCGTTAAATTCAATGAGACCTTGGGCGTTTTTTTCTGTGGATAACCCCGGTATTTCAGTTGGTAAGTCGTTCATAAAGAAAAATTTTTTTCGTGAGGCTTTGATTGTTTATTTCGCCGTCTGACTGCTGGGAAGATCATTTCTGAAGGATTTCAGATTCACAATGAAAAGATGGAGAATGAAGCCCGAAGTCATCCGCTCTGGCGGGATGGTTTAACTCTTTATCGCCCTGACTGAATACAATGGACCTAACGAACCTGAACAAAGACCGTACGCAGAAGCCAAGAAGAAAATCCACCCTCGATCTTGGTACGATGGTTTACGGAAAAGTTCCACCACAAGCCAAAGACCTCGAAGAGGCCGTACTCGGAGCCATAATGCTTGAAAAAAATGCCTTCGATACGGCGATCGAGATCCTCAAACCCGAGTGTTTTTATGTAGAGGCTCACCAGCGCATCTTCAATTCGATGCAAAGCCTGGCAAATAAAAGCCAGCCCATCGACATACTCACGGTAGTGGAAGAACTGCGTTTTATGAATGAGCTGGAGGTGGTCGGTGGTCCCTATTATGTGACCAAGCTCACCAACGCCGTGGTCTCTTCCGCCAATATCGAGGCGCACGCCCGCATCATCCTGCAGAAATTCATTCAGCGGGAACTGATCCGTATCAGCGGTGAGATCATCGGCGATGCCTACGAGGATACCACCGATGTATTTGACCTCCTTGATGATGCAGAATCCAAACTTTTCGAGATCACCAATAATCACCTGCGGAAGAATTTCGACACGATCGATTCCGTGCTGGTGAAGACCATCCAGCGGATCGAAGACCTGCGGCATAAGAACGAAGATGTTACGGGCGTACCCAGTGGGTTTCCATCCCTTGACAGGGTGACGTATGGATGGCAGAACACGGATCTTATCATCCTGGCTGCCCGGCCTGCCGTGGGTAAAACGGCCTTTGCGCTGAACCTTGCGAGGAATGCGGTGATGCATCCCACCAAGCCTACTTCCGTAGCGCTGTTCTCCCTCGAGATGAGCGCAGGACAGCTGGTACAAAGGATCCTGGCGGCGGAAAGTGAGATCTGGCTGGAAAAGATCGCCCGGGGTAAGCTGGAAGAACACGAGATGAAGCAGCTCTATGCCAGGGGAATTCAAAAATTATCACAGGCGCCGCTTTTCATAGACGATACGCCCGCATTGAACATTTTCGAGCTGAGGGCAAAATGCCGGCGACTGAAGAACAAGCACAATATCGGTCTGATCATAATAGATTATCTCCAGTTAATGAGTGGTACCAGTGAGAACAGGAACAGTAACCGCGAGCAGGAGATCAGCAATATCTCCCGAAACCTGAAAGCGCTGGCCAAGGAATTAAGTGTTCCCATCATCGCCCTTTCGCAGTTAAGCCGGGAAGTGGAAAAAAGAGGGGCAAAGGATGGCACCAAGATGCCCCAGCTGAGTGACCTCCGGGAATCGGGAGCGATCGAACAGGATGCCGATATGGTAATGTTTCTTTACCGCCCCGAGTATTATGATATCACCACCAATGAAATGGGTGAGAATAACAGGGGAGAGACCCACGTCAGGATCGCCAAGCACCGGAATGGTTCCCTGGAGACCATCAAGCTCAGGGCTCTCCTGCATATCCAGAAATTCACGGAAGAGGACGAGGGACTGGGCCCGGCCGGGCTGACCGGAAACTGGAAGCCCGTTTCCGATGTGGATGGCGACGGCCCCCGGGTGTTCATTCAAACGGGCAGTAAGATGAACGACCTGCCTGATGATGACAGCCCGTTCTGATAAAAGCATTTTCCAACCATGCAACTTCCTTTTTTTTACGTCGAGCCTGGCGCAGCCAATGAGCCTGCGTTCGAACTGAACGAGGAAAACTCAAGGCACATTGTGCAGGTCCTCCGGATGAAGGAGGGAGAATCCCTGCATCTCACGGACGGAAACGGGCAGTTTCTCACAGCGCGTATCGTCAATGAAAGTAAAAGACATTGCCGCGTGGAAGTGCTGGACCGGGA
This sequence comes from uncultured Chitinophagaceae bacterium, assembly GCA_946479005.1. Next base: position 8,730 of record CAMLEM010000016.1, read on the forward strand.
GTTCTCAGCTCCCAGGGAAAGAAAAGTGACGATCGGGATCTCCCTTTTGAAAAATACGAGCCGCTTTGAATGGTTCCTGGAAAAAGCAACGGAGATCGGGATCTCGAGGATCGTCCCACTTATTTGTAAAAGAACGGAAAAAGAAAAATTCCGGCCTGAGCGGCTGAAAGGGATCTGTGTGAGCGCGATGCTGCAAAGCCGGCAGGCCTGGCTTCCGCTTCTTGAAGAAGCAGTTTACTACGATAAGGCGCTGGATGGTATGGAGGCGGAAAAAAAATTCATCGGCTATTGTGACACTACAGTGGAAAGGAACCTGCTTTCGACATTGGGGCCCTTCGGGCATTCTTCGATATTGATCGGGCCGGAAGGAGATTTTACACCCCAGGAGTTTCAACTTGCCCGTCAGAGGGGGTTCCAGCCTGTTTCGCTGGGGCAGACCCGCCTGCGAACGGAAACCGCCGGGATCGTGTCGGCGGTACTGTTGATGAATGGGTGATCAGTTCAGTTTCTCCTTGTCCAGCTGAGGTTCGTTCAGTTCAACCACCCGCGATCGGGCCATTCTTTTTCTCATTATCATGTTCAGCACCTCCACCAGGAAGGAAAACGCCATTCCGAAATAAATATAATTTTTCAGGTGTAATTGTTCTGCCTGCTCTGCATTCCATCCTTCGATGACGAGGCTCAGGCCGATCATTACCAGGAAGGAAAGGGCGAGCATCTTCAGCGTTGGATGTTTATGAATGAAGGCGGAGATCCTGGGACTGAAAGCGAACATTACGATCATCGCTATCACCACTGCGGCGATCATTATCTCTACGTGTTTTGCCGTGCCACCCGCGGTGATCACGCTATCGAAGGAAAACACCGCATCGATCAGCATGATCTGGGCGATGGCCTGGCCAAGAGAGATATTCGGTTTTCCCCGGGCTGCCAGGTTGGGATCTTCGCCTTCCAGCTTTGCGTGGATCTCCTTTACTGATTTATAGATGAGGAACAAACCTCCAACCAGCATTACGATGCTGGCAAGATCAAAGCCTTTCCCCCCGATCTCAATCACCGACTTTCCTTTTTGCGAAAGAAGCCACCCCAGCGCCATCAATAAAAGACTCCGGCTGATGATCCCGGTGATCATCCAGATCCTTCGTGCTTTTTTCTGGTCACTCTGTTTCAGGCGGTTCACAATGATGCTGACAAAGATCACGTTGTCGATACCCAACACAACTTCGAGGATGACGAGTATTACGAAACTGATGATGCTCTCGCTGGTAAAAAGATGTTCCATATTCCGGGTTATAACGTTTTATAGATTTTCCTTACGATCGCGGGCCCCTCATAGATGAAGCCTGTCCACACCTGCACCAGCTTTGCTCCGGCAAGAAATTTTTCCTGCGCGGAGGTTGTATCAAAAACACCCCCGCTGGCGATTACCGGCAGGTGCGCCCCCGCGCGTTCGCAAATATATTTTACAATTTCCGTGCTCTTTTCGCGCAGGGGAGCACCGCTCAGGCCGCCGGCGCCCATTCTTCCCAGTTTTTCATTACTGGTCTTCAGCCCCGCGCGGTTCACGGTGGTATTGGAGACTACCAGGCCGTCCAGTTTTATCTCTAGGGCCAGGTCCACCACATCATCCACCTGTTCACGGGAAAGATCCGGAGCTATTTTGAGGAGGATCGGTTTCGCATATGCCTTCCCGTTATTGATCATATGCAGGTGCACCAGGATCTTGCGCAGGGATTCTTTGTCCTGCAGCTCGCGGAGGCCGGGGGTATTGGGGGAGCTCACATTCACCACGAAATAATCCACGAAGGGGTGCAGCTTCCTGAAACAGGTCTCATAATCCTTCCAGGCCTCATCATTGGGTGTGGATTTGTTCTTGCCGATATTACCGCCGATGACCAGGCGGGAAGCCGCGTTCTTCTCCCGCCAGGCGCTAAGTCTTTTCGCAATGGCATCAGCGCCGTCATTATTGAATCCCATCCGGTTGATCAGCGCCCTGTCCTCAGGTAAGCGAAACAGCCGGGGTTTGGGATTGCCTTCCTGGGCAATGGGGGTCACCGTTCCGATCTCCACAAAACCGAATCCCAGGCATTCGAGCTCCCGCAGGTACCGGGCGTTTTTGTCAAAGCCTGCACCCAGGCCGACCCGGTTGAGGAATTCCAGCCTGAAAAGTGTAAACCTGTGGTCACCACGCGGCGCGCAATATTGCCTCACCTGCCTACGGATGAAACGGGAAGCGCAAAAAAAGCGCAGGAAATTCATTGAGAAATGATGGACAAGCTCCGGCGGGAATAAAAACAGGATATTTCTTAAAAACCTGTACACGCGTTCAAAGAAACTTCTTCCATAAACCATAACAAAAACTATTTTTTGTTCGCCTCCTAAAATCTAATTTTGGAGAAGGAAAGTTGCATAAACAACTTATTTAAAATGCAGGAAGCTTATATCATTGCAGGATATCGTACCGCTGTGGCGAAAGCGAAGCGGGGAGGATTCAGGTTTTACAGGCCCGATGACCTGGCCATTGATGTGATCCGTGGTTTGATGGCCACGGTGCCCCAGCTTGAACCGGGCAGGGTGGATGACGTGATCGTGGGAAATGCGGTGCCGGAAGCGGAGCAGGGATTGCAGGTGGGCCGGATCATTGCGGCCCGGGCTCTTGGGTTTGAAGTGCCCGGTGTAACCGTGAACCGGTATTGTGCTTCAGGGCTTGAAACGATCGCGATGGCTACAGCGAAGATCCGGATGGGTTTGGCTGACTGTATCATTGCGGGTGGAACAGAAAGTATGAGCCTGGTTCCTACGGCGGGCTGGAAAACTGTGCCGGCTTATTCCATCGCAAAAGAAGCACCGGATTATTATCTCAGTATGGGTTTGACCGCCGAAGCGGTGGCAAAGGAGTTTAAGGTCAGCCGCGA
>CAMLEM010000017.1 GCA_946479005.1 uncultured Chitinophagaceae bacterium
TCAAAGCCCGGTGCCTGAGTGAACTCGATGCCCGGTGCCTGAGCGGAGTCGAAGGCACGGTGCCTGAGCGGAGTCGAAGGCAGCGGAGTCGAAGGCCTATTTTCTATAATAATGCCCCTTTTCTATCTCTTCCAGAACTTTATCCGGGACCAGGTATCTCGCAGATTTCCCGCCTGCCAGGTACTCACGTATACGAGTAGCCGAAATTTGAAGCAGGGGCGCGTCCAGGATTTTTATATCCGCCCCAAAATGATCTTTCACCTCGAAGCCCGAACGCAGGTAAACGTAGATCGGGTAATGCCTGATGATGAACTCCGCGTTCTTCCATTTCGGGAGATTCTGAAAACTATCGCTACCCATTATGATGTGAAACTTATGTTCCGGATATTTTTCCGCGAGATAAGTGAGTGTGTTGGAGGTATAAGAAGGCTTGGGAAGATTGAACTCGATGTCCACCGCACGGATCCGGTTGTCATCTTCCGTGGCCAGCCGCACCAGGTGCAAACGATGGTATTCATTCAACAAGTTTTTTTCCTCCTTAAAGGGGTTTTGAGGGGATACTACAAACCAGACCTTTTCAAGATCGGTTTCATTTAGAACGTGATTGGCAATGATGAGATGGCCTACGTGGACGGGGTTGAAGGAACCGAAATACAGCCCGATATTCATTAATTAGTTGATATTCAATTACATACAACGATAATATGTTCCGCCTCATTGAGTCGGAGGCTTAAGCGGTAACCAGCGATGGAAACTGATATAGGATCGCCCAGAGGTGCTACCTGGTCCACCAGGATCCTTTCCCCTGGCACACAACCCATCTCCATCAGCTTCAGGAATATGCTTTCGTCCTGGAATTCCTGGATCACGCCCTGCTGACCGGGCTTCATATCGCTTAAGCGGACTGTCATTCTCAATACAAAACTAACTCCATTGACTCTTATTAGCTTACGATTTTTGTAACTTCCCCCGTTACAATGAAATTACCCATTCATTTTTTTTTCGAGAGCAGAAAGGTTATGCTTCGAGACCGGCTCCGCCTTAAAACATTTATCTCAAAGCAGATCCGTAAGGCGGGGATTAAACTGGAAACCTTAAACTACGTGTTTTGTTCAGACCCGGCCCTGAAGAAAATGAACCGGGAGCACCTGGGCCATAATTATTTCACGGATATTATCACATTCGACCTTTCTGAAGCAAATGGCCCAATCCAGGCCGAGATTTACATAAGTGCAGACCGGGTAAGGGACAATGCCCGGAAATTCTCTACATCCATTAACCGGGAGTTGCACCGGGTTATTTTTCACGGTGTTCTGCACCTCTTAGGTTATAAAGACAAAACTATCGCTGAGACTCGCAAGATGAGAGAAATGGAAGAATCCTGGCTTCAGGCCTATTTCTCAAAATAATGTTCCACGTGGAACTACACCCATCCTGCGACCACGAAGGGCCCACGCCCTTGGAATCACCCTTCCTTTCTTCGGTACCTGAGCGGAGCCGAAGGCACCTTTTAACCCCGTGCCCCTTGACCCGGTGCCTGAGCGAAGTCGATGGCACCCCTTTGACCCCGGTACCTGAGCGGAGCCGAAGGCACCTTTGACCCCGGTGCCCCTTGAACCGGTGCCTGAGCGAAGTCGAAGGCACCTTTGACCCCGGTGCCCCTTGACCCGTGTGCCTGAGCGAAGTCGAAGGCTCCCCTTTGACCCCGCCTGATCTGAAGTCAAAAGCTGTTCCACGTGGAACAGAAAATTTCGCAATCCATCGTATCTTTGCCGGCTTCTATGTTCCCCCATTACGATGTTATTGTTGTAGGCGCCGGTCACGCAGGTTGTGAAGCTGCGGCCGCAGCGTCCAACCTGGGCTCTAAAGTGCTGCTGGTCACTATGAATATGCAGACAATTGCCCAAATGAGCTGTAATCCAGCTATGGGTGGGATCGCCAAGGGGCAGATCGTAAGGGAGATCGACGCGATGGGCGGGTATTCGGGAATCGTTACGGATCTTTCAATGATCCAATTCAGGATGCTGAATCGTTCAAAAGGCCCCGCAATGTGGAGTCCCAGGGCCCAGAATGACAGGGTATTGTTCTCCATTAAATGGAGAGAAATGCTTGAGCAAACGCCAAACCTGGATTTTTACCAGGATATGGTAAAAACGCTGTTGGTTGAAAAAAACAGGGTAGTGGGTGTTAAAACGGGGTTGGGACACGAAATCAAAGCGAAATGCGTGGTTCTTACCAATGGAACCTTTCTCAACGGTATCGTTCATATCGGGGAAAAGAACTTTGGGGGCGGCCGGATGGCAGAGAAAGCGGCCACCGGGATCACCGAACAATTGGTTCAGCTGGGTTTTCAAAGCGATCGTTTAAAAACCGGGACTCCGCCCAGGGTTGATGGCAGGAGCCTGGATTATTCAAAAATGGAAGAACAACCAGGGGATGAGGAGATCCCAGGCTTCTCCTATCTTGAAACGGCAAAACCCCGTGAACAAAGGAGCTGCTGGATCACCTATACCAACCAGGCTGTACACGATATTCTTAAAACGGGTTTCGACCGAAGCCCAATGTTCGCTGGCCGGATCGACGGGGTAGGGCCCAGGTATTGTCCCAGCATCGAAGACAAGATCAATCGCTTTGCGGAACGTGAACGACATCAATTGTTTATAGAGCCGGAAGGATGGAATACGGTAGAGATCTATGTCAATGGATTTTCCACTTCCCTACCCGAAGAAACACAATACGAAGCTCTTCGTATGATCCCTGGTTTTGAGAAAGCGAAGATGTTCCGCCCTGGCTATGCGATCGAATATGATTATTTCCCGCCTACGCAGCTGGATTATACGTTGGAAACCCGCCTGATCAGGAATTTGTTTTTTGCCGGACAGATCAATGGAACAACAGGTTATGAAGAGGCCGCCTGCCAGGGCCTGATGGCCGGGATCAATGCGCACCAGGCTGCTATAAACCAAGAGCCACTCGTACTGAAAAGAAGTGAAGCTTACATTGGAGTGCTCATCGATGATCTTATAAGCAAGGGAACCGAAGAACCCTATAGGATGTTCACATCCCGCGCGGAATTCAGGACCCTGCTTCGACAGGATAATGCCGACCTGCGTTTGACAGAATTAAGTTACCGGCTGGGACTGGCAAGCCAGGAGAGAATGGATAAAGTGCTGAAGAAAAAAGAAGAGGTGGAAAAAATCAGATCCTCGCTTCAGAATTTCGCGGTGGAACCCGGGGAGATCAATGATTATTTTACCTCCATAGGTTCATCCACCATTTTTGAAAAACAGAAAGCACAAAAGATCTTGTTGCGACCGGATATTGAACTCGACAACTTAATGAGCGAACTTCCACGATTGAATGCAGTGCTGGAGAACTATGAAAAAGACTCTCTCCTGCAGGCCGCCATACAGGTGAAGTATGATGTTTACATTGAAAAAGAAAGAGAGCTGGTGCAAAGAATGTCGCAACTGGAAGAACTGGAGATCCCGGAAAGTTTCGATTACAGGAAGATCTCTTCCCTCGGAAATGAAGCCCGTGAAAAACTAAGCCGTTTTCGTCCCCGCACCCTCGGCCAGGCCAGTCGTATCAGCGGCATCAACCCCAGCGACGTGCAGATTCTGATGGTTTATATGGGCAGGTGATATCTTATCCCGGTGCAGGCTTTCCCTCTCTGTTAAGCTGTTACCCTCAACGCCAGTGATCATCCCGCGGCAATTCTCAGAACCACAACTGCACTGAAAAGGCTCCATATTCCCATCAAGGAATTGCGCGTAATCGAGTGTGAGTTCTTCATTCTCCCCGATGTCGGTCAGTGCGATCACATTTAATCCATCAAAGGCAGTGTTAGGTCGGCAGCTATGATTTTGGGGTGCCCATTCGGATGGATCCTCATCCCAAAGAATAAAAAGCTCCCGGCTAACGGGGTAAGCGTATCTCCGGAAATGGAGTTTTTCATCTTCGTTCCAGTGCTGCTCAACATATCGACGGGTGATCACCCGCTGAGATCTCCCTTCTCCTGAAAAGATCTTTTCACCTTTTGAGATCCCCCGGGAAGCATAAATGCCAAAGCCCGCAATGGCATTACCCTGCATTACAAAAGGCTTTTGAGCTTTTCGATGTCTCGCGATTCCCTCCGCTATGATCTTTTTCAGAAAGCCCGATTGCCCGATCCCGTCGAACCTGATCACGAAGTCAGCAGAACCTTCATAGCCATCACGGTAAAAGACAGAACAGGTAAAATTGATCTCGAGGAAATAAATTTCGCCAGAATCATCAACCCGGAAATCCAGGCGGGCATAGCCCACGCCATTAAAACCTTTAAAGATCCTTTCCGCCGCCAGGCGAAGTTTTGCATCCAGCCCCGGATCATTACAGGGAATGTTTGAATCGGGGTGCAGCTCGGAGGTCTTGAGTTCGTAAGTTTTAAAACTCCGCCCGGCGGGGAAAATATATTCCACCGGTCGGTAAACCGTACAGGATCTTCCGTCCTCATTGGCAGCAACCAGTACAGTGAATTCTCTTCCCTCAACATATTCTTCCACCATCAGCGGTCCATACTCTTCAAAAATTCCCTCTACCTTTCTCCTAAGCTGCCCAATGTCTGTAACCAGGGAACCCTCATCAATTCCCAGGCTATCGCCCGCCTTAGCGGGTTTTACAAAAAGAGGAAAGTTCAGGTGCTTTGTAGCAATTCCAATTTGCCCGAGGTCTCTCAGGATCGCATAGCCCGGTGTTTTCACGCCTTCACAGTAAGCCACATACTTCATCAGCTCTTTGGGCGGGTCATAAAGTTTCGGAGTCGGCCCGGTATAAGGAAGCTTTAATAATTCAAGGGAATGGATCACATCAATGGAAGGCACCTCCCACTCAAGATAACCTTCGCAGAGATTGACAAAGATGTCGAAGCCCTTTTTAGAAAGATCCTTGAGCTGCTTATATGTGGTGAGTTTGTTAAGTGCGATATGATGCACCTCGTCACCGGGGAGCAACGCCGTGAGATCGCGGTAAGGATCATAGTTCTTATAGTCAACCCTCGTGGTTGAATAATCCGGCTGCAGCACACATACTTTCATAAAGGATGGCTTGGGAATTGAAGTTAACGAGCCGCGATGGTTTTGCCATTCCTGGCCCGGCCTTTCCTGGATCTTTCCACAGAATCCCTGATGCTTCGGCGGAGCGCATCTTTGAGGATCTCGAAAATGATATCGGAAAATCTCTTATTTGATGCTTTCAGGATGGCGCCTATGGAAGTGTAGTCCTCGTCCTCGCTAAGGCCACATTGTGCATTTACCTCCAGGATATATATTTTTCCTGTTTGCTGATCCATCCTGAGATCGAGCCGGGCATAACCCTTGCCCTTGCAGGATGCAAACGCGTTCAGGCTGATTTTTTTTATCTCGGGGATCAGTTCTTTCCGCACCTTCCTGTACTCATAGAAATTCTCGTTACGGGGCATCGGCGATTCGTCCTCATAGATCTCCCAAAGCCGGTCGAATGAAAGGAACCTCTCCGCATCGGGGAGAGATGAATGAAATACTCGCTCCACAGGTTCATAAATGGCTATATGAACGGGGTCATCAAAAGAGCCGGTTATAAAACTGGTGTATTCGGGACCAGTAATAAACTGCTCGACAAACAATCCATCAGCCAGGAGATTCCAGCCACGGTATCCCTTCCGGAGCTCTGCCACCCTGTTCTGCAGCTCCTCTTCATTATGCACCACATTTTTTACGGATACCCCCATACTACCACCCGAAACCGCTGGCTTGATGATCATCGGAACTCCCACAGTTTTACAGAGGCCGCGTGTACTGCCTTTTTTTCCAGGGATCTCCCGCCAGTTTGCCGTGGCCACCCTGGTCTCATCGAAGGCCTTTTTCATCGGGATCTTGGAAGTGGTGATCTCATAGAAATGAGGATCGGCGCCGGTGTAAATAAGATTTTCTTTGATCAATTCCCGGATCACCGACACTCCCGGTGTGCCATTCACTTCATCGCCGTCGCAAAGATTCAGAACCAGGGGAGTTTTGTCGCCCGAACCAGCCCTGATGCCGGTAATCACCTTTTTATAATCACCCATTGTAACAGGCTGCCATTTCCAGGGAACGTCCAGTTCCTGGAACACCTTTGTGTATTCCCTGATGCTTTGGGTAAAATCGTAATAGTGAATGAGATTAGGATCTGCAGATTCCAGGTAAGGCGCCAACACCCAAATAATGTATGGCCTTAGTACTCTTTGTGCTTCGGGGTTCTTCATCGCTAGGCAACCTTGCGGGTTGTGCGTTTTGTCAGCTCCTGCTGTATGTACTCGGATAAACGGTATTGCCTGAGGATCTGTTTTGGAACAAAGGCCGCACCCCGGATCTCCCCCAGGCAATTGTTGCTGCCACAAAAACAATGGAAGCCCTGGTCCATTTTCCATTCGGTGGAAGGATAAAAAAAGACCATCTCTTCATTGGGAGAAATGGGTTTTAGTGCAACAAGCTTCATCCCGGTGGTATCAAAAAAAACATTAGGGCTGCAGCTGTGATTGATATATTGCAGGAAATCCGGCTGGAGCGTAATGTGCTTCCTTTTCCCTAATTGTACGGTGAGATAGGTGGGCGCCGCTGAGATGGTTCCAGCATTGAAATCCGCAATAATATCTCCCGGCGAAAAACGTGTCAGCGAAAACAACGCATTCTGAAGGTTGATCTTTTTCTGGCGGACTTCTACGAAATCGTGTTTACTGATCAAACAGTAATCTTCGCAGGAAGAGTAAGACATAAATGGGTTAGTAAGTAATTGTATGAAAAGATAGAGAGAATCCTCGTTCAATGAGGGCCCGTCCTTCAAATGTGAATAATTATGCCTCCGCTGTGGACTTGGTCTTATACCTGGAGGCAATTACGAACCGGATCTCGCCATAGCTGGCTGCAGCTCCCAGCTTTTGCTTTACAGGGTTCAGGGCCTCGGAATTCATTTCTTCAATGGCCCCGGAAATGAGTTCGATCTTTTCGGGTGAGACCAGTTTTTCCAGGGAAAGTTCCCCTGTTTTCACAAACCCTGCGAGGTGGCCTTCAATGGTGGTCGGTGCCAGCTTCCTTTCCGCTGCGATCTCCGGGATGGAGAGTCCTTTCTCAAAAAGAAGAAAAGATTCCCGCCGGGTATCTGTCTTTAAAGCTTCCCTGGTCCCTTCCTTTTTCTTCCGGGATTTTTTTGTCGTTTCTTCTGCAAGCCTGGGCTTTAAACCCCTGGGTTCGGCATAGGCAATAATGGGCTCCAGGAACCGGGCCCCATATTTTGCAACCTTTACGTCTCCGAATCCCTGGATCTTTTTCAGATCCTGTGGTGTCTGCGGCAGGTACTTTGTCATCTCTCTCAGCGTGTTGCTTCCCGCCACGAGATAAACCGGAATATCCTGCTCCCTGCAAATGGAGTCGCGGACCCTCTTCAGCTGGGAATAGAGCTCGGGATGATCGTCTTCCTCTGCGATCACTTCCACGTTGGGGGCGTACACGTTCACGCGGAAGCCGGTGGTTTTCGCATTTCTTTTTTCTCTTTGGATGGATTCAATGTTGAATAGATCTGCTTTTTCCAAAACACGTATCCGGGCAGAGATCGTGGCATAGAGATCTTTCAGGTCGTCGTTCAGTTTCCGGGCGTGGACAAAGCTGTCGCTAACCACCGGGGTAAATTCAACCAACTTTCGCAATACGGTGAATTCCTGAAGGAAATATCCCCTTGCTGCCTGAACCCTCTCGCGAAAGGTACTGCGGCTTTCCTCGTCTTCCTTTAAAAGATAGCTGTCAAGCTGGGTGGCAAATTTTACCGCTACCTGTTGTAAAGCTCTGGACTTTTCATTCAGGCTTTCGTACCAGGGGAAACTGGCCTCGTTACAGGATTTGCGATGTGCCTGAAGATCCGCGCCAATTTCACTTACCAGGAAGATGGCGGAACTGGGATCAAAGGTCTCATTCAGCAATCTTCCCAGGTAAAGTTTTTTTGCGAACGCGAATTCATTCTCCAGCTGGGAAACGTTGGACTGAAGCGCAGAGAACTCCAGCAGCTTCCGGTCGCTCAAAAGCGAGGCGGTGTTGATGCGGGTCTGAAGGACCAGGCCTTCCAGGTTGGTACACCTGCTTAAGGCAACATATACCTGGCCGGGTGCAAATGCCGCCCCGGCGTCAATGACAGCCTTATCAAAGGTGAGCCCCTGGCTTTTGTGAATGGTGATCGCCCAGGCCAGCCTTAACGGAAACTGGGTAAAGCTTCCCAGGAGGGTTTGTTCCAGCGCGCGTGTTTGCGGATTGACCGTATAACGGATATTTTCCCAGGTTTCCGGGGTCACTTCGATCTCTTTTTCCTCATCCTTACAGATCACGAAGATCTTTTCCTTTTCCAGTCTTGTTATGGTGCCGATCCTGCCATTGAAATACCTTTTCCCTTTTTCTGCGCTATCATTCCGGATGAACATTACCTGGGCGCCAACCTTTAATTCGAGTTCCTGGTCGGCCGGGAAAGATTTTTCGTAGAATTCATTTTCCACTTTGGCAATGTAGGTAGAGGCCGGCCGCAGGATGGCAGCCAGTTCCCGCTGGTTGATCTGCCTGGCCTTTTCATTGTGAGTGGTAAGAATGATGTAGCCGTCCCCATCTTCCCTTTTGAAGTGGGGGTCATATCTCGATTCCAGCAAAGCCAGCCCTTCCTCGTCAATCTCGTTGTTACGGACCTGGTTCAGCAGGGAAATGAATTTCTCCTCCGATTGCCGGTAGATCTTTGAAAATTCTATGTGAACAGGCATCTCAGAACGGATGGCCTGGCTGTTGAAAAAATAAGGCCCCTCATAATATTGCGAGAGCAGATGCCATTCCTGGTCTTTGATCACCGGGGGTAATTGCATCATATCCCCGATAAAAAGCATCTGCACTCCACCAAACAGATCGTGCGGGCGTTTTCTCACGTGACGCAGGATCACATCAATGGCGTCGAGCGTATCACATCGAACCATACTGATCTCGTCTATTACCAGGAGTTCGACCTGGCGTAGGACTTTGAGTTTTTCAGCATTGTACTTCAAGTGGGCGAGCATCTCGTGTTTGTCATTCCCTGAAGGCAGGAAAGGGGAGAGGGGCAGCTGAAAAAATGAATGAATGGTCACACCTCCGGCATTGATCGCTGCCACACCCGTGGGTGCCACGACGGCCATTTGTTTCAGGCAGGTTTCCCGTATATATTTTAGGAAGGTGGTTTTACCCGTACCGGCTTTCCCGGTCAGGAAGATATTCCGTGAACTCTCGTTGACCAGGCTCGCAGCCAGTTCGAATAACTCATTCTCTGTATCAGGTATGAATTGTGACAAGCGCTCAAATTTACCTTAAAAAATACCACGGACTGCAAGCTTTAACCCCGACTCGTCCTACCAAACCACCTGCAATCCGTAGTATCGTTTGCCCTTATTCTTTGGGCTTACCTCCGAGCATTAGCAGGTCATTCGCCTGGATCTCGGTGTAGAATTTCTTGGCGCCTGTTTTATCATTATATGTGCGTGTGATCAGCCTGCCCTCCAGTGCGATCTCCCTGCCTTTATCGAGATACTTTTCCGCGATATCAGCCAGCTTGCCCCAGGCGGTCACCCGGTGCCATTGTGTTTCCTTGATGTTCACCCCTTCATTGTTCTTGTATTGCTCGTTAGTGGCAACACTGAAAGAGGCTTTCTTTTTTCCTGTGGAAGTTTCCTTCACTTCGGGCTTCATTCCCAGGTGACCGATAAGGTGCACCTTGTTTCTTAATGAATTCATTGCTTTTTGTTTTTTCCTACCAGCGTCAACAAAAATTTTTCACCCGTCAAATATGAGGGGACCGCGGAAGCAGAACCGGTATTTTCCCATTTAATTCCGGATAAAAACGTTTGAAAACGTTTCCGGGAAAACCATTTTTGCTCCAGGCAAAAACAGTAATGATGAAGCAGGAGCCAGTGAATACAAGCTGCAGGTATTGCGACCAGCCATTGAAAGGCAGGATCGATAAAAAATTCTGTGATGACCGCTGCCGGAATTATTACCACAACCGGTTCAGGATGGGCGACCATAAAACCGTACGCGAAGTGAACAGCATTCTCTCCCGGAACCGGAATATCCTGCGCTCCCTCTACAATGCCCGAAAATTCAGGGTAAAAAAAGCGACACTTTCACAGCTGGGGTACCGTTTTGAGTTCCATACCCACAGGAGCCGCCTTAGAAATAAGACCTGTTTTTTTAATTATGACCACTGCCTACTGCCACTCAACTCCGACTGTTTCAGGATATCCAGGTCTGCAAAGCCCCGGTAAAAACTAACCGGTGAAATATTTCCAGGGAAAACGCCACCCTGCGGCGCATTTTTTGCCCCCATTGATATAATTCAAAACATATAAATTATGGCAACACTTGATGGAAAAAAGGTGGCGATCCTTACCGAGAACGGGTTTGAAGAAGTGGAACTTACCAGTCCCAAAAAAGCCCTTGAGGAAGCCGGTGCCACAGTACATATCATTTCTCCTCAGAAAGACAAGGTTAAGGCCTGGGCGCACGATCATTGGAGCATCGAACTGCCTGTTGACAAGCGCATGGATGATGTGAAGTCTGAAGACTATGACGCGCTTGTACTCCCCGGCGGCGTAATGAATCCCGATAAGCTCCGGCAGGACCTCAAGGCGATCGCTTTCACAGAAGAATTCCTGGAAGCCGGTAAACCGGTGGCGGCGATCTGTCACGGTCCGCAGTTGCTGATCGAAACAGGCCTCCTGGCCGGAAGGACACTAACATCCTACCCGGGAATCAAAACAGATATCATCAATGCGGGAGCTGACTGGTGCGACCGGGAAGTGGTGGTGGACAATGGTCTTGTTACCAGCCGGAAACCTGATGATCTGCCCGCATTCAACAAAAAAATGATCGAAGAGATAGCGGAAGGGGTACACGCACCGATACCAACGCACTAGTTTATTATTGCTGAAATGTAAAATGTCCCGGCGACCTATTGTTCGCGGGACATTTTTTTAGGGTTCAGATCTTTTCAAATCTCGACTGGAAGAATCGCAGGTATTTCGGTTCGTAAACCATCTTCATCCCGCCAATTCCAGCCCGGCGTTCATATACCCTTGCCACCGACTCTGCGATCACATCCATATGCGCCTGGGTGTAAACCCTGCGAGGGATGGTGAAGCGGACAAGCTCCAGTTTAGGATAATAGTTCTCCCCGTTCGGCTTTCTGCCCGCGGAGACCACTCCACGTTCCATTGTACGAACCCCGGAATCGAGAAAGACTTCGGCCGCCAGGGTTTGCGCCGGAAACTGGTCCTGCGGGATATGGGGAAGGAATTTTTTCGCATCCACGAAGATCCCGTGCCCCCCGATGGGTTTCACAATGGGGATCCCATAGCTGATCATCTTTTCCCCGAGATAGACCACCTGGCCCACCCTCGCCCGGATATGATCATCATTGATCGATTCTAAAATACCAATGGCCATCGCCTCCATATCGCGGCCGGCCAACCCGCCATAAGTATGAAGTCCCTCATAAACC
>CAMLEM010000018.1 GCA_946479005.1 uncultured Chitinophagaceae bacterium
AAATTTCAAGAGCATTAGAAACCGGCTCCCTGCCTTCTTTCCCCGATGAAGTTGGTACCGTGATCGCGCTCGACAGCAGGGGCCTGATCACGGATGAAGTCCATTATGATAAAGAATGGCACTTCAGGCTCATCACCGAACCCAGGGGTGTTTCCCTGGAGAGGCTGGATCCGGCAATGAAAAGCCAGGACCCGATGAACTGGCGCAGCGCATCATCCACAGCAGGGTTTGGAACGCCGGGGTATGTCAATTCACAATTCACGGGGGCTGCAGTCCCGGAGAACAGCCTGGGCCTGGATTCGAAGAGTTTTTCACCTGACAATGATGGAAGGAATGATGTGCTGAGGATCCTTTATGAGCTCCCGGAACCTGGATATATGGCAACGATTCGGGCTTTTGATCTTTCAGGTCGCGTAGTGAGAATCATTGCAAACAACCAACTTGCGGGGATAAAAGGTGCCTGGACCTGGGACGGACTGGATCATAAGGGGATGAAACTCCCCCCTGGATTATATGTGATCAGTGCCGAACTGTTCAACCTGGAGGGGAAAATTCAACGAATCAGGCTTCCCGTGGCGATCGTTAAAAGCTATTGAAGGCCTCTTTTTTTGATACGATTGGAAATGTATTAAAAACCCAAAACTGGCATAATAATTTATGTTTTATGAATGTCTTCCTGATTCATAAACCTTAAATTTTATTAATATGAGTTCTAAACTGTTGCTCGGATTCGCCACTGGAGTGTTGGTGGGTATGCTTTTCGCCCCGGAAAAGGGTTCAGAAACCCGTAAAAAGATCTCGGAAAAAGGTTCCGACCTGAAAACCCGCTTTTCTGATTTCATTGACAGCCTCAGCAATAAGGCTGACGAAGCGGTGGATGATTTCGCTTCTGAAGCGAATGGCTTTGCTTCAAAAGCCAAACAAAGTTTTACCTAAAAGAACGCGAGGCAAAAAAAAGCGGGTAGACCAGTGGTTTACCCGCTTTTTTCGTGCCTTTTCAGACGGCCGGAGTGTCAGTTGTTACCGGCGACTGTGTCATTTTTGCCTTTGCAAAAACGTCGGTCTTGTGTCTTGATCTCGCCGGCTCAGTTGTAGTGGAGGTAGTCCTCCCGCGGCGCCTGTAAAGGTAAACGAGTCCTGATGCGATCACGGCGGCAGCGATGCCGATTCCAAGTTTCTTATTCATAAAATCAGTTTATGAACAAGGCCGCAACAGTTATACCAATTCGATGTCGAAACTTACCAATTGCCTGAATTGTTCGATCCTTGAACTGATCTCTCTCCGCGTGATCTCTTTCAGGCGGGTGGGACCGAATTTTTCTACGCAGAAGCTTGCCATTGCCGAACCCACAATGATTCCCCGTTTCATATTTTCGAAGGAAATATCGCCCGAGCTCGAGATATGTCCCATAAATCCCCCGGCAAAACTATCGCCTGCGCCGGTGGGATCGAAGACGTCTTCCAGCGGTAGGGCCGGTGCAAAGAAAACGTTGTCGCCGTGAAATAATAATGCCCCGTGTTCGCCTTTCTTAATGATCAGGAACTGGGGGCCCATATTCATTATTTTCTTCGCTGCTTTCACGAGAGAGAACTGTCCGCTCAGTTGACGGGCCTCCGCATCATTCACCATCAGCAGGTCCACGTGCTGCAATGCAATTTCCAGGTCGCTCATTGTCGTTTCCATCCAGAAATTCATTGTATCCATCGCAATGAGCTTGGGGCGGCGGCTCATCTGGTTGATCACGCTTAGCTGGATGCTGGGCATCAGGTTGCCGAGCATCAGGAACTCCGATTCACGGTATTCATCCGGAACCACTGGGGCAAAATCGGCCAGTACGTTCAGATCGGTGACCAGGGTATCCCTGGCATTCATATCTTCCTGGTAGCGGCCGCTCCAGAAAAATGATTTCTTGTCGGGTACCACCACTACCCCGTCGAGATCCACCCCCCGGCTTTTCAACTCTTCCATCTCCTCCCCCGGAAAATCATATCCCACGATGGAGATCTGGTGCACGGGCTTAACAAAATTGCTGGCGGCATAGGCCACATAGGTGGCGGAGCCGCCTACGATCTTATCCGTTTTGCCAAAAGGGGTTTCAATAGCGTCAAAAGCCATTGTTCCAACAGAGATCAGCGACATTCTATTTATTTTATTAGATTAGGAGCGCAACTTTCCATTTAAAAAGCCAGTCTGTACAGGCGTGCAAACCTACACGAATTTAATTTAGCTCCTTAAAAAATCCCCCTTAGCTTCGACAGGATCTATGAAAAGAACAATACTCTCTCTTTTGCTTTGTTTCCTGCTGCTCAGGGGATCTGCCCAACTGGATACGGCCTATGTTCACCAGCGGATCAGCCAGTGTGCAGACAGCCTGGCTGCCGGTTTTTTAAGGGGCGACTGGGAACTGTATGCAAAATATACCTACCCGCCTCTCATCGGCGCGATCGGTGGGAAAGAAGCCTTCATCAAAAAAATGAAAGAAAGCTTCGACGAGATCCCTGATACAAGCTGGAAACGGTACGAACCCGGAATGATCCTGCAGGTGGTGAAAACCACCTACGATATCCAGGCCGTGGTGGAACTTCATTCACTGATCGAATGGCAGGGATTGCGGATAACATCCACGCATCATCTCATTGCTGAATCGTGGAATGGGGGACAACACTGGACTTTCTTCGATACACAGAATGACCTGGAGAAAACCCGTCAGATCAAACGGGACCTCAGCCCTTTGTTGCAGGTTCCTCCCAAACAGGAAAAGGTGGAAGCCCGGTAGTGCGTTATCTTTGGCTTTATGCCTCACCGCAGAAAAGCTTCCAAAAAAGACCTCATCATCCAAAAAGCATCGTCGATGTTCAGGGAAAAAGGTTTTCCTGCCACATCGATGCGTGACCTGGCTGAGTCGGTGGGCATCGAAGCGGCCAGTTTATACAATCACATCCAGTCAAAGGCCGAAATTCTCCAGGAGATCATTTTCCGCACAGCCAATGAGTGCAATGTACACCTGGAGAGCGTGGCGATGCCTACCGTGCCCGCCATCCGCCGCATTGAAGCCCTGATCCGGTTCCACGTGCATATGATGCTGAACCGTTTCGATGATTATTATGTGATGGTGAACGAATGGCATCATCTCACGGAACCTTATCTCACCACCTTCGTCACCCAGCGCCGAACCTATGTTCAGAAGCTTGAAGCGATGATCAATGAAGGCATCCGAAACAGGGAACTGCGCCCCGTGTTGCCTTATGTGGCGATGCTTACGATCCTTTCCTCTGTTCGCGGTTTGGAATTCTGGCATCGTAGCAACAAAAGGATCAGCCCGATGGAACTTGAAGATAACCTGGTGAATCACCTGCTCTATGGACTGAAAAAGAACTGATATGTCGATCCATTTTCATAAAATAAAGGTCAAAGAAGTTAGAAGGGAAACTGCGGATTGTGTTTCTGTGTCATTCGAGATCCCGGAAACATTGAAAAATGATTTCCGGTTTCAACAGGGACAGAGCCTCACGATGAGGGCGATGATCGATGGGGAAGAAGTGAGGCGAACTTATTCCATTTGCTCCTCGCCCCTGGAAAATGAATGGCGGGTGGCCATTAAAAGAGTGGAGGGCGGGCTTTTTTCAGGGTTCGCCAATGAAAAGCTCCGGGCGGGCGATCAACTGGAAGTGATGCCCCCGGTGGGTAAATTTTATACCGAGCTTGACCGGAAACACAGAAAGAAATACCTCGCCTTTGCCGCCGGCAGCGGGATCACTCCCGTGATCTCCATCATCAAAACGACGCTGCAAACCGAACCCGGAAGCGAATTCACCCTTGTGTTCGGGAACAGGAGCCGCGCTTCCATCATTTTCTTCGAAGAGCTGGAAGCCCTCAAGAACCTTTATATGAAAAGATTTACGCTCATCCACGTTTTGAGCAGGGAGAGAACGGAAACCGCCCTGAATTCCGGGAGGCTGGATGAGGAAAAGCTGGATGCACTCCAAAAGGTCATTCCTTACACATTAATGGATGAGATCTTCATTTGCGGGCCGGAAGCAATGATCTTCTGCATTCGCGACTATATGGAACGCAAGGGTATCGATAAAAAGAAACTCCATTTCGAACTCTTTACTACACCCGGTGTGAAGACCAATACAGTAAGAAAAAAAGAGACCGTGCGTGAAGGGGGGCCAGTGAGCCAGGTCCAGATGAAGATCGATGGGCGAACGATCGGGTTCCCACTCAGCCTGCAATCGGAAACCAGCTTGCTGGATGCCGCCTTGCAGCAGGGCGCCGATCTTCCTTATGCCTGCAAGGGGGGCGTATGCTGCACCTGCAAGGCCAAACTGGTGGAGGGAGAGGTTTCAATGGATGTTCACTGGGGCCTGGAGGAAGACGAGATCGAAAAAGGGTTCGTGCTCACCTGTCAAAGTCATCCGAAATCGGACCGCGTGGTGCTGGATTTCGATGTGAAATGATAAATCATTCAAGATGAAATATTTTTTGACCCTGTTCTTATCAGGTATCCTTCTTTCAGCTACGGCACAAACAGAAACGGAGATCAGGAAGCATTACCAGGAAGTCAATCAACAGATCCTTGAATCAAAGGAAATGGGGTATGAAGGCCCCTTCTATGGAACGCGGGTGATCACCAATACCACCGGAAAGTCCTGGCCCGCCGTAGGCCGGTTTGCCGATACCACGGATTTCTGGTACGACGACCCTCCTGATCATTTGCCTGTTTCTGAAAGAGATCCGGGAAAAGTCCTGCTGAAAGTTAACATCCACCGCGTATCCTCCCATCTTCACATTTATGAAGAATACCTTTTTAAAAATGGCGTCCTTCTTTTCTATTATTCCCTGCAGGCTGAAGAAGGCCACGGCTGGGAAACGCGGGTTTGGTTCCATTCAAAAGGAGTTTTAAAAACCAGTACGCGGGTGAACGAATTGGAAATCACGCCTGCAGATCCGGAGTATGCCGACCTGGTACCAGATATCAATTTTATTCGTAAAAATGCCAGGGAATTACAGGAAAGTTTTGTGAAAATGATGTGAGCGCGGGAGCGCAGGCGGAAGGAAACGCCCTTCATTTTCAGTAAATTTGCATAGACAAAAACGAGTTATGGCGGATTTCGAAAAAATATTCCAGGACAAGATCGACAGCGAAATGAAGATCGAGCCCAAGGACTGGATGCCCGAAGCTTATCGCAAAACCAATCTCAGGCAGATCAGCCAGCACGCGCACAGCGAGATCGTGGGAATGTTACCTGAAGGAAACTGGATCTCCCGAGCACCCACATTGAAAAGAAAAGCCATCCTGATCGCCAAGGTGCAGGATGAAGCGGGTCACGGCCTGTATCTCTATTCTGCCGCTGAGACCCTTGGAATGTCCCGGGAAGAAATGATCAATGACCTGCACAGCGGGAAAGCAAAATATTCTTCCATTTTTAATTACCCCACCCTGAGTTGGGCGGATATGGGCGCGATCGGGTGGCTGGTGGACGGGGCAGCGATAATGAACCAGGTGATGCTCACCCGTACTTCGTACGGACCCTATGCCCGTGCAATGGTGCGTATCTGCAAGGAGGAGAGTTTTCACCAGCGGCAGGGATTTGAGATCCTGCTGACCCTTTCCAGGGGTTCCGCAGAACAGAAGGCAATGTGCCAGGACGCCATCAACCGATGGTGGTGGCCCTCGCTGATGATGTTCGGCCCGCGGGATAGCGAGAGCACCAACAGCGATATGAGCATCCATTGGAAGATCAAGCGGAAAAGCAATGATGAGCTAAGACAGCAATTCGTGGATATGATCGCCGAACAGGTGAAAGTGCTGGGAATGACGCTTCCCGATGATAAATTGAAATGGAACGCGGAAAGAAAACATTACGATTTCGGGGAGATCAACTGGGACGAGTTCTGGCAGGTAGTAAAAGGAAACGGGCCCTGCAATAAACAAAGGCTCGAGGCCAGGAAGAAAGCCTGGGAAGAGGGCGCCTGGGTTCGGGAGGCCGCAGCTGCCTATGCAGAGAAAAGAAAGGCAAGAACCGAAAAAGCAGCTTAATTAAACGATATGACATTCCTGAGAAAATTTTATTACGGAGACATACCGGAAGACAAAACCGGCGGGAACATACAATCCGACACAACGAAGAATGACTGGCCGCTGTGGGAAGTGTTCATCAGGAGCAAACAGGGGCTCGATCATAAGCACGTGGGAAGCCTGCACGCAGCGGATGCCCAAATGGCGATCGAGAACGCCCGCGATGTTTACACCCGTCGGATGGAAGGAGTGAGCATCTGGGTGGTGGAAAGTAAGCATATCACTGCCTCCAATCCCGAAGAAGCGGGAGAACTTTATGAGCCTGCGGTGGACAAGATCTATCGTCACCCCACTTTTTATCAATTGCCGGATGAAGTAAATCATATGTAAGATGAATGCTCTTTTTACCTATACCCTTCACCTGGCAGACAACTCCCTGGTGCTTGCCCAGCGGAATTCCGAATGGTGCGGGCACGGTCCTGTCCTTGAACAGGATATCGCAATCACCAATATTTCCCTCGACCTGCTGGGGCAGGCAAGAAGTCTTTTCCAATATGCCGCTGAACTGAAAGGAGGTGGCGCCACCGAGGACTCCCTCGCCTACCTGCGCACCGAAAGAGAATACCTGAACTGCCTGTTATTGGAACTCCCCAAGGGAGATTGGGCGCAAACCGTGCTGAGACAATTCTTTTTCAGTTGCTATCAACACCTTTTATTCAAACATCTTTCCGGTTTCAGCGATGAGCAACTGGCCGCCATTGCCGCCAAATCATTGAAAGAAACCAGGTATCATCTAAGATGGAGCGGGGAATGGGTGGTAAGATTGGGAGATGGGACCGATGAAAGCAAACGAAGGATCGAAAAAGCCATTGACGAACTCTGGCGGTATACAGGAGAGATGTTTCAACCGGCCGGTTTCGAAACGGAGTTAGGGATCCCGCTTGCCGAAATAAAAAATGAGTGGATGCAGGAGGTCGGGCAGGTTTTTTCAGAAGCCGGTCTCTCCATTCCTGAAAAAACATTTATGCAGGACGGTGGCAAGAAGGGCAATCATACGGAACACCTCGGATACATTTTAACCGAGCTTCAGTACCTGCAAAGAACTTACCCGGGGGTAGAATGGTGAACCATTCCGACCATATCGTTCGGCGCGTGGGCAAAATGCTGGAGAACGTAAAGGACCCGGAGATACCGGTACTGAGTGTTTTGGACCTGGGCATTGTTAGAGACATACTGGTTAATGGAGATGAGGTCGAGGTAGTGATCACACCGACCTATTCCGGGTGTCCCGCGATGGATATGATCGCTGTCCAGGTCCGGATGGAATTATTGTCGAATGGTTTCCGGGAGGTAAAAGTCACCCAATCGCTTTCCCCCGCCTGGACCACAGAATGGATGAGCGAGGAGGGAAAAAAGAAATTAAAAGCGTTCGGCATTGCCCCTCCAAACAGGATGCAGCAGGTTTGTGATCCCAAATTATTCACACCGGATGAAGCGGTTCAATGCCCTCACTGTAATTCCTGGCACACCAAACGCGTGAGCGAATTCGGCAGCACCGCCTGCAAAGCGCTTTATCAATGCGCCGATTGCCAGGAGCCTTTCGATTATTTCAAATGCCATTGAGCGAATAGTTAATTTCGCTGCAAAGAACATTATGTCTTCCATTCTTTTTGAAAGCAAAGACGGGATCGGGTTCATCACGCTGAATCGCCCCGATAAACTGAATTCCTTTAACCGGGAAATGTCGCTGTTGATGCAGGAAGCGCTGGACAACTGCAAAACCGAAGAGATCCGCTGTGTACACATCACGGGAGCGGGAAAAGGATTCAGTGCAGGCCAGGACCTGGCAGAGGTAGTGGATCCCAATGGCCCCGACATTCATAAGATACTCAGTGAGCATTTCAATCCTATCGTGAAGAGGATCCGGGAACTGGAAAAGCCCGTCGTGGCCGCGGTGAACGGGGTAGCTGCGGGCGCGGGAGCCAACATCGCGCTGGTTTGCGATGTAGTGGTGGCCTCGCAAACCGCATCCTTCTTACAGGCTTTCAGCAAGATCGGCCTGATCCCGGATAGCGGAGGCACCCACACGCTCCCCCGTCTGATCGGCTGGCAAAAGGCCAGCGCGCTGATGATGCTGGGTGAAAAGATCACAGCCGTGGAAGCCGAAAAGCTGGGTATGATCTATAAGATCTTTCCTTCCGAAAGTTTCGCAGAAAATTCGGTTGAGCTTGCCCGTTACCTCGCGGCAATGCCCACGCGCGGGCTGGCCCTCACCAAACAGGCGCTGCGGGCCTCGTTTTCCAACGGTTTCGAAGAACAGCTTTCACTGGAAGACAAACTGCAGCAGGAAGCGGCGGCCACCGCGGATTACAAGGAGGGAGTGGATGCGTTCATCAGCCGGCGGGAAGCCAAATTCACCGGAAAATAAAATATTATGAGCCCCAGTCCGAAAGAAGTGGTAGACCATATGATGAAATACGATCTCTTCAGCCAGTGGCTGGGGATCGAAGTCCTGGAAATAAAAGAAGGCAGCAGCCGGATCCGGATGAAGGTCAGGGAAGAAATGATCAATGGTTTCGGCATCGTGCACGGGGGCATTGCTTTTGCGCTGGCCGATAGCGCCTTCGCTTTCGCCTGTAATAACCGGAACAACCTTTCGGTGGCACTTGACACTTCCATCAATTTCCTGAAACCCGTAGCCGTCGGCGACCAACTGGAGGCCCAGGCGAAGGAAATTCACAATGGGAGGTCAACAGGGCTCTACCAGGTGGAGATCAGGAACCAGCACAAAGATGTCGTAGCTTTATTCAAAGGCACCTGTTTCAGAACGGGTAAGTCTTTAAAATAAACTAACGCACTTATGAGAAAGATCGCTTATTGGGGCAAAGCCCATCCCTGGCCGGCCCGCATCATTATCATTATTTCGCGTATCATTCTTTTCTGGCTGGCCGTGTACCTGGGCTCCGCAATGCTCGAATCCGGAATTTCGATCTCCCGGTCCATCCTCTATTTTTTAGCGGCTCTCACGATCTACTGCGGCATCACTTACCCCGCTAAATCCGCCAGGAAGACGGATCCTTCTTTTTTCAGAAAACAGAAAACCCGTGATCTCCTGATCTCTGTGTGCTGTTTTGGAATGATAATGGGATTGGTAGAAGACCCTTCGTCTTTTATGTCACCCGTGATGACCGCGGGCGCGACAACGCAAACCACTTTTACAAAGGGGAAGGAAAAGCCGACAGCCGACGAGATCCTGGCTTCACTTAAGCATCGCGATAAAAAATCCCTAACCCGGCAGGAGAAGAGGATACTAAGGCAGGAATTCAAAAAGCAAATGAAAATATTTGCCATTGCCACCGTGAAAGGGGATCGCCAGGCAAAAGCGGATGCGGGCCTGAAGATACTGGCTATCGTTGCGGCGCTCGGGTTATTGCTGCTCGTTGGTGCGCTGGCCTGCGAACTTTCCTGTAACGGGTCAGATGCGGCCGCGATCATCGTGGGTGTGTTGGGAACGGCCGCGGTCGTGATCGGGTTTGTCGCGGTGATGAAAGCGATACAGCGGAAAAACCAGCGCCGGCAACAGGAAAAAACCGAAAGTTAAAAGAATGGTCTACTCGTACAATGGCTTCGTACCCATCGTCCACCCGTCGGCATTTATCCACCCGCAGGCTGCTGTCACAGGCCACGTGTACATTGGAAAGAACGTGTACATAGGTCCGGGTGCCGCGATCCGGGGCGACTGGGGGAAGATCATTATCGAAGATGGTTGTAATGTGCAGGAAAATTGTACGATCCATATGTTCCCGGGCGTAACGGTTTTATTAAAGGAAGGCGCGCATATCGGGCACGGCGCGATCATTCACGGCGCCACGATCGGGAAGAACTGCCTCGTAGGAATGAATGCCGTTGTAATGGATGGCGTTGAACTGGGAGATGAATGCATTGTTGGAGCGCTTTCATTTATCAGGGAAAAAGAAAAAATTCCTCGTCGAAGTTTAATGGCTGGTAACCCTGCGAAGATCATAAAGCAGGTTTCGGATGAAATGATCGCCTGGAAAACTGAAGGCACCCGTTTATACCAGGCTTTACCGGGCCAGTTGGCAGAGGGATGGGAGGCCTGTGAGCCCCGGCGCGAAGGTTCAGCATCCGACCTCCCTGAAATAGCACCCCTGTACACTCCCTGGAAGGAAAAGAAAGAGGGTTGAGCGGTTTTTTCATATAAAAAAATTTGTAACTTAACTGGCTAAATCAAAATCGTATGAGAAGAAATGTACTTAGCCTTTCGCTGGTGGCCGGAACCTTTTTATTTGCCGGCAGCGTGCAAGCCCAACAGGCAGACCGATTTGCTTACGTGGTGACCGATATGGTTCAGCAGGGGTCGAACTGGCAGTTCCTCCGGAAAATGGACCTGAAGAGCGGGACCTATAGCCAGGTAATGCTCAATGGCACCCAGGTTGATCATCCCGCTTTTGATGCTTCCACCCGCAAACCTTTGAAAACACAGGTTACCGACAAACGATTCGGCAGCTACGTAAATGCGCCTTTCGCTACCGGGGTCGCAGCCATTGCTTATGATAAGAAGAACAACCGCCTGTATTATACACCGATGCTTTTTGATCAGCTGAGATATATTGACCTGAGAACGATGAAGGTTTACTATGTCACCGACCAGGCCTTTACAGGAAAGGCAGTAAAGTCGAGCACCCAGGGGGATATTGTAACGCGTATGGTGATCGCCTCTGACGGTTATGGATACGCGATGACCAACGATGCCACCCAGCTAATCCAGTTCTCCACGGGGAGAAAGATGAAGATCACAGACCTGGGCTCACTCGTCGATGATCCTGCCAACAAGATCTCCATTCATAATTCCTGCAGCAGCTTCGGGGGTGATATGATCGCCGATGATGATAAGAACCTGTATGTTTTTTCCGCCCGCAACCAGGTGTTCAAGGTGGATCTGGAAACAAAGGTTGCCACTCATCTCGGATCCATCAAGAACCTGCCCCAGGGCTTCACGGTGAACGGTGCGGTGGTGAACGACAGGAACCAGGTGGTAGTGGCCAGCGCGATCCAGGCGACAAACTGGTATACCGTGGATCTGAACAACCTGAATGCTTCTGAGTATAAGCTTGCCGGTGAGCTCTGGCAGAGTTCAGACCTTGGCAACAGCAATGTGCTGGTGACAAAAAAGAATGAAACCGCCAGGCTGGCCACTGAGGTCGTTCCGGTCGAAACCGGGGATGGAAAGATCTCGGTCTATCCCAATCCGGTAACAGCCAGTCAATTCACAGTTCAGTTCAATACCCTGGAAGCCGGTAATTATACCGTGCAGGTAACAGACATTATGGGAAGGCAGGTGCGGCAGCAGGTATTGAATGTGACCGGGGATAATTTCGTACAAACCGTACAACTGGCCAAAGGAAGCGCGAAAGGGATCTACCTCGTGAAAGTGCTGGATGCCTCCAGCAAAACAGTTTACTCAACAAAACTGATTGTGCAATAAAGAAAACGA
>CAMLEM010000019.1 GCA_946479005.1 uncultured Chitinophagaceae bacterium
GATTCCGAGCGTGATCCGCGGCCAGATGGTGCCCGACCTGATCGCGTACATCGCATCCATTGACTTCGTGATGGCGGACGTCGACCGATGAGTGAAGTGACGAAACTGTCCGACCTGCCGAAGGCCAGGCACTTCGAGCTCTCCGCGGAAGAGATCCGCGCGATCGAGGATGGGAGATCCGACAGGAAAAATAACGTGCTGAAGAATGCGCCACATACGCAATTGATGGTTACCAGCGATGAGTGGAATTTCCCTTACCCGAGGCAACAGGCCGCATTCCCGCTTTATTATGTCACCCAAAACAAGTTCTGGCCTTCGGTAGCGCGTGTGAATAATACGTATGGCGACAGGAACCTGATCTGTACCTGTGAGCCCGTGGCAAGTTATGCCGAAGCCTGAATGGAGGGGCGGAAGGAGTCCGGCAAACATTTTGCACCTCCACGCCTATGAATTGGGTTGATTTTGCCGTTATTGCAGTGATCCTCCTGTCGGTCTGGGCAGGCATTAGCCGTGGTTTCATCCTGGGTTCCCTCGACCTGGCCACCTGGACCGGGAGCCTGATCCTCGGTTATATCTTTTATCCCTATACGGCAAAATGGCTGGACGATATTATGAACATCGGCGTCTGGCTGCTTCCCGTTTCATTTGTGATCACGGCCATCCTGGCCCGCGTGGTACTGGGCCTGATCACCAAGCTCATCCTCCGGCTGGTGCCGCGTGAATGGAATTTCAAAAGATTCAACCGTTTGCTGGGCATCATCCCCGGCGCGATCAATGGATGGATCTATGCGGTGATCCTGTCAGCTCTTCTCCTTTCCTTCCCGATCAAGGATACGATCACGAGGGATACCCGGAACAGTACATTCGCTTCGCAACTGGCACTTCAATCCGAATGGGCAAACAAGAAACTGTCCGTCGTTTTTAACGACGCGATCCGCCATTCGATGAACAGCCTTACGGTAAGGCCTTCATCGGATGAATCTGTTGACCTGGGGTTCAGCTATTCAGACCCCGAGCCGAAGCCCAATTACGAGATGCAGATGCTGAACCTGGTGAACAGGGAGCGGGTGAAAGCGGGCCTCAAGCCTCTGAAACACGATCCCGAGCTGGTGCCGGTGGCCAGGGCTCATTCGCTGGATATGTTCCGGAGAGGTTATTTCGCTCATAATACGCCTGAAGGCAAGGATCCCTTTGACCGTATGCGCGCTGCGGGCATCCGTTTTATGGCCGCGGGAGAAAACCTCGCGCTGGCGCAAACGGTGGAGATCGCTCACACCAACCTGATGAACTCCCCGGGCCACCGTGCAAACATCCTCAACCCCTCCTTTGGCCGCCTCGGCATAGGCATCCTTGACGGGGGATTTTATGGCCTGATGGTGAGCCAGGAATTCCGCGATTAGCAGATGGTACAATACTTGAATATATAAGGCGGATCAAATTCAATTAAGATGAGATTTCCGTTTTATACTTATTTCCTGCTGGTAATGACCAGCTGGTTTTTTCTCAGTGGTTGTGAGGTAGTAGGAGGTATTTTCAAGGCAGGGATGTACTGGGCTTTTTTCCTGGTGGCACTGGTGGTAGCGATCATTATCTGGGTGATGATGAAGATGCGGCGAAAGAAATGATAAATGACAAAGGGGTGAAAAATCCCCTGATTATTTATTCACGATATTTTGCTCCGGCACGATTTTTTGAAATGATGGATGTAGTTTTCAAAAATACAGTTATGAGAAACTTTTTTAAGACCCGCGTAAAAACATCCGTTACTGACCCTTCTCACCGCGAGATCGTTGAGATCCTTGACACCGATGAAGATCGGGTGATCAATCAATATAAACGCTACCTGAATTACATTAATCGTGTGAAGAAGGAGCTGATGCAAAAGAGCGCTGATATTGTGGGATACCGGAAAAAGATCCAGTTTGGAAATTCCTGATGCACTAGCGTAATACTTCAGATTAGTAGCAGTAAAAATGCCCCGCAATTGCGAGGCATTTTTATTTCAGGGGTAGGGATCAAAATCTTCGGCCACCTGTTCTTCCCTGTTCACTGTTGCCCGGTGAACGGGTCGGTGCATTATTCGGCCGGTCTATTTGCCGGGGCTGAGGCTCCCTTCTTTCCACCTGCGTTTGCGATGGCCTGGTCTGGGGTTGTCTCACCTGCGGCTGTCTTGTTTCTGGTTGCGACTGCCTTCTTTCAAACCGGGGTTCCTGGCTCCGGGGCTGCTGCATCCGTGGCTGTTGCCTGGTGGGGTTTTGTTGCTGCATCCGCGGTTGTTCCGTGCGGGGCTGGCGTACCGGTGTGTTGTTCACAGCGGGTTCACGGCGGCGTTCGAACCTCGGCTGCGAATTGTTCCCGTTATTGGAACCGCTTTGATTATTGCGGACCCGGGGTTCCCTGGGCTCAATGGTTCGGGGATTCGTACGGATCGTTCCCTCCTGGGTTTGAGGCCCTGTTTCGTTTCTTTCGAAACGCCTGTTATTGGCCCGCTCGCGGGGGAGTCCGTTCGGATTGGCAGGCTGCTCTGTTCTTACCCTGTTGGGGTTGCGGAAATCTCCATTCCTGTTTCCCCTTACGCTCCCCGTATTAGCCTCGTTGTTTACCACGGTGCCGTCGTTGCGCTGGAATCTCCTCGGGGCGATACGCGTGTCGTTGGCGTTCTGCTGCCTCACCGAAGGGCGGTAAATGCTCACTTCGTTATTCCGGAAAGTCGTTCTGCCCGGGCGATTCGACTGGCGGAACTGAACAGGCGTCACCCTTCCAGTATATCTTTCGAAGCTCGAACGGCGGGGCCCGGTGC
Organism: uncultured Chitinophagaceae bacterium; assembly: GCA_946479005.1. The sequence goes on from CAMLEM010000019.1 coordinate 2,801, forward strand.
GGAAACCGTAGCTATCGCCATAGTTGTAATTGTTGATGATCGTCGTCTGGTTGATGATCGTCACGTTCCTGCGATAGTCCACGCAGTGGTTATGCCAGTTGCGGTACAGGATATAGCGCCGGGGCGTAAAGGTCCACCAGTCGTGCGGCGCATAATAGCCGCCGATATTGAAATTGATGCTGATATTGATACCGGGCCTGATCGGTGCCCATCCATAATAATCGCCACCATCTCTCCAGGTTACCCAGGCGCCTGACCACTCATAGCCCGGAACCCAGAGCCAGCCATAGCGGGCATCGTGGAACCATCGGCCATAGTGGAAGGGAGCCCAGCCCCAGTCATAATCGGAGACCCATACCCACTCGTAGCGGTCGCTCCAAACCCAGTGACCACCTGTGCTGTAAGGTCGAAAATCATTTCCAAGGGAAGGTTGCCACACATAGCCATAACCCGGGTATTCCACCCAGTTGCCGTGGGGGCTCAGCTCATCGTAAAAGGTCTGGTAATCCACATCGCCCCTGTCGTCGTAGTAGCCATCGTCGTAATACCCGTCGTCATAATCATCATACTGTGCCGAAGCGGTCTGTGTGAATGAACTGCCCAGCAGGATGAGTACGGCAAAGGCAGCCATTTGAAGGATTCGTTTCATGTACGGAGTTTTTTGTAATAAATGAGATCATAAAAGATTGTTTGTGGTTTTCTTCAAGTATTACAACGCTAATATGACGCTATTTTTATGCCTTTAGATCAGTCGGATGCAAACGTTTGCGTGATTTAACAAAGCGTTCAGAGTTCAGAGCTTATAGTCGTACCGTCTCCTTTGCTTAGAAATAATATAGCGGAGGAGACGGGAAGGCGGTAAGACGGTAAGCTCTGAACTCTAACCGCTCAATCTTAGTACCTTTAATTTCCCCACAAAAAAGCAATTACAATGGATCAAAGAATCATCAACCTCTACGACGAATACACCCACAAACCCCTGAAACGCCAGGATTTCTTAAAACGCCTTTCACTCCTTGCAGGAAGTACCGCTGCAGCTATGGGTCTCTTGCCATTGCTCGAATCCAATTACGCCAATGCAGCAGTAACAGGCAGCGAGGACCTCTTCATTGAGACCATCAGCTACGAAGGCGTGAACGGAACGATGCAGGCCTATGTGGCGCGGCCGAAGAAGGAAAAGAAATACCCGGCCGTTGTAGTGATCCACGAGAACAGAGGCTTAACTCCTCATATTGAAGATGTAACAAGAAGAGCCGCCAAAGAGGGATTTCTCGCCATAGCACCCAATGCACTGGCTCCCCTTGGAGGCACTCCCGCCAATGAAGACGAAGCGAGAACGAAATTCCAGCAGCTCAAACAGGAAGACAGCAACCAGAATTTCATCCGGGCTTTTGACTATCTCGACACCCGCAAGGACTGCGATGGCAACTATGGCTGTGTTGGATTCTGCTGGGGCGGTGCGATGGCCAACTACCTCGCGGTAAACGTTCCCTCCCTTAAAGCGGCTGTCGCTTTTTATGGAAGAACTGCCGCGGCTGAAGATGTACCAAAGATCAAAGCGGCCCTGCAGCTCCATTATGCCGAGCTGGACGAACGCATCAACGCGGGGATCCCGGCCTTTGAAGAAGCGCTGAAGAAAGCGGGCGTCCGTTATGAACTGCATATGTACAAGGGCGTGAACCACGCTTTTCATAATGATACCTCGCCCACGCGTTACAACGCGGAGGCAGCGAAGCTGGCCTGGGAAAGAACCACTGATTTCCTGGAAAAGCATCTCGATTAATGCTGAAAGATCATTACGGTGTACTCGGACTTTCTCCTTCCGCGAGCATCCACGACATCAAAAAAGCTTACCGCCGCCTGGCGCAGGAACTTCATCCCGATAAGGCTAACGATGATCCCTATGCGAAAGAAAGGTTCGCGGCCGTGAAGGAAGCCTACGAGGTCCTGTCCAATCCCCGCAGGAAATCGGCCTACCTGCAGGAACGCTGGTATTACCAGTCCACCGGCAGAAAAAAGACGGCCGTGCTGATCACTCCCGAAAATATCTTACAGCAAAGCCTGGAGCTCGACCGCCACGTTCGCACCCTCGACGTGCACCGGATGGACAAGCAGGGCTTAGCGGATCACATCAACGCACTGGTGAACGCCGATACGGTCGAAAAGCTCAACGCTTACCACCGCCCCGACATCAATGACGAGATCACGATCACCCTCCTGAGAAGCATTGCTATTCTCCCAAAAACGGAACAGGAAAAACTGGTCGCACGCCTGAAACAGCTCAAAAACACGGAGAGATCGAATTCCGCGATCACCGTTTTTGAAATGGAACAGCGGAAAGCGAGAAGCTGGGATTCCATCCGGCCCTGGCTGATAGTGCTGGCCGCTTTGTTGCTGACCTTCCTGATCTTTCTCTTCGGGCAGTGATCAGAAAGTTCCCTGTTTGGATTCCCCATCGGCAAGCGTGTCGCCCAGCTTATGCATAAACGTAGACACGGGCCCTTCCATCTTATTGGTGCGATCATCCAGGGTATTATCGTCGAGCAGCCTTCCCATTTGTAATGCCGCCGGCAGGTGCACCAGGATCTGGTGGCGCTGCCCGTTCATATAATGTTCGATCTTTTCATAGCTGGGCTTATCACCCGCCACCTTGCGGATCACAGCCACTGATTCAGCGGCGATCTCATCCATCGTAGTGCGCGCCACTTCTTTGTCTACCCCCGCATAATTCGCCACCTTATCAATGGCCTGCTCGTCCAGCCCGTGAAAAAGGTCCGACATACAATTCACCGGGTCATCGCTGTTCAGCAGGTTCCAGGTCCCGTCTTCCGTTCTCGTGGTTTTATAGAGCGCCGCGAGAACAGCCGGTAGTGCGGCCTGCGTAAGCTTGTTCACCGCGTTCTTTCCATCCGCTTTTGTTTCCTGGATGTTGGGATCGATCTTCTGAAGCGGGGGCAGTCCCAGCTTCTTTTGAACTGCTTCAATGAGGTTGATTGCCATCCTGGTAATTTTTAAAAAAAGGCGACAAAACTATGCCAGAATGCAGCTGTATTTGAACTTCCCGCTCCCTGTGGCTTAATTATCTTTGCCTTATGCATTATGTATCTGTGGAGAAGCTCGGGAAGAGTTATGGTATCCAGCCGCTTTTCGAGGGCCTGGATTTCAATATTGAAGAGGGAGATAAGATCGCACTGGTGGCCCGCAATGGTACAGGCAAATCAACATTATTACGCATTCTTGCCGGGAAGGAAACAGCGGATACGGGTAAGGTCTGGATCCATAAGGATGTGGACGTGGTTTTATTCGAACAGGAACCTTCCTTCGTGGAATCAGCATCCATTGTTGACAATATCTTCTTCCACGATCACCCCGTGATCAGTGCCATCCGGGAATATGAGCTGGCCACGGAGATGGAAGAAGCGGAAAGGCTGAATCGCGCCATCATACAAATGGATGAGCTCGGCGCCTGGGATTTTGATTCAAAAGTGAAGCAGGTACTCGGAAAGCTCAACATTCACCAGCTCGACCAGCCGGTGAATACACTCAGCGGCGGGCAGAGAAAGCGGGTGGCGCTGGCCCGCACCCTGATCGATATAGGGTTTGAACACAAGCACGTACTGCTCCTGATGGACGAGCCCACCAACCACCTGGACGTGGAAATGGTGGAATGGCTGGAGTATTACCTGCGGGCGGAGAATGTGACCCTCCTGCTGGTTACCCACGACCGGTATTTTCTCGATACGGTGTGCAACGTGATCTGGGAAATGGAGGGAAGTAAACTTTATGTCACTGAAGGCGATTACGAGACCTATCTCGAACGCAAGGCACAGAGGATGGAACAGGAGGCCGCCAGCATCGACAAGGCGAGAAACACTTACAGAAGGGAACTGGAGTGGATGCGCAAGCAGCCCCGCGCCAGGACCACCAAGAGCAAGAGCAGGCAGGATAATTTCTACCAGGTGGAGAAAAAGGCCAAACAGGTCATCAGTGATGAGAAGGTGGAACTGACTATGAAAATGAACCGCCTCGGCGGCAAGGTGGCGGAGATGAAGAAAGTGTATAAAAGCTTTGGCGAGAAGATCATCCTCAAAGGTTTTGATTACAATTTCAAGAAAGGGGAGCGCATCGGCATCATCGGGAAGAACGGAACGGGAAAATCAACTTTCATCAATATCCTCCAGGGCCTTGAGTCCCCCGACAGTGGAAAGGTGAACATTGGTGACACGGTGATCTTCGGGAACTATTCTCAAAAAGGGCTCGAGATCAAAAAAGACCAGCGCGTGATCGAATGGGTCAAAGACATCGCGGAACATTTTCCCCTGGCCGACGGCAGCACCCTGGGCGCATCTCAGTTCCTGCAATTATTTCTCTTTGAACCCGATAAACAATACACCTATATCAGCAAGCTGAGCGGGGGTGAAAAAAGAAGGCTCCACCTGCTTTCCATCCTGTTCCGAAATCCAAACTTCCTCATCCTCGATGAGCCCACGAACGACCTGGACCTCCCTACCCTTGCCGTCCTGGAAGAATTCCTGATGAACTTCCCGGGATGCCTGCTCATTGTTTCCCACGACCGTTATTTTATGGACCGGCTGGTGGATCATCTTTTTGTATTCGAAGGAGAAGGCAGGATCCTTGATTTTCCCGGTAATTATTCCCAGTACCGGGAAAAGTTGGGCAGGCAGGCAGCGACAGCGCCTCAAACGGTGGCCCCCGGCGAACCTGCAGAAAAGGAAGCGCCCCCGCAAAAGAAAAAACAGCTTTCTTTCAAGGAAAAAAGAGAATACGAGCAACTGGAAAAAGATATCGGGCGACTGAACAATGAAAAAGAGCTGATCACAGCCCGGATGAATAGCGGCGAGGCGGGGTATGATGAGCTGCAGGAGCTGTCACTCCGGCTCTCCGGCATCACCCTTGAGCTCGATGAAAAAGAGCTTCGGTGGCTGGAGCTCAGTGAACTTGTTTGAATTTCCTAACTTAGAAAAAAACCAGCACCGTGTCGCGCCTGTTATTGCTTTCCGCCATCGCATCCCTCCTATTCACTTCCCTGAACCCCCTCAACGCCGGTAAGGAAGAAAAGATCATCCTTATCCGCGTGGATGAGATCGGTATGATCACGGATGGAATGGACACGATCAGCACTGACGAGCTATCCACTTATATCAGCACGCGATTGTTCAAAAGCTTTACAGGCACGGGAAAGATGTATGAAAGCATAAAGGTGGAAAGGATCAACGGGGGACCGCTGCTGGATGTGATGGATCTCATCCTGAAAGAGGTCTATGCGGGCCAGAAAAAAGCCCTGGCCGATCTTTGTTTGCACAAATACAAACAGGGCTTTGACAGTCTTTCTGCCAAACAGCAGGAAAAGGTCCGCAAGCAGTTCCCTGTATTGTTTCAATCGGTCATTTGATATTTTGGGATGCAGCGGTCGCGAAGAAGCGGCCTCAGAATCCTACATACACTCAATTCTGTTAGAACATTGATTTTTATGATGATCATGATTTGTTATGATCGACCCGCCTGGTTCGAAGCCATTAAACGAGGTTGGAATATTGGATCGATCATAATTAATCATAACAGATCAGCGTCATCCGCGTTCTAACAGAACTAAAGACCTTTTCAAACCCTTGGGGAAAGCTAATGCGTCCCTACCTGATAAATCTTTGATAAGCCCTCCTCCCATAATACCGGTAGCCCCTATTCTCAAATTTCGTCCCTGCAAACACTGAATGAATGAACCCATTCAGTTCCACCTGCTGGGTATGATAGATCCCGCGGTCCGGGTTTTTCTTAAAATAAAAGCGGATGGTCTCCCTATGATCTTTGTAAATGATAAGGCTGTCGGTTTCCGCTTTCATAAAGGAAAATAGACCCTCGAAATGCTCTAACATCAGGTGGGAGCGGTACCAGGTACCGCCCGTTGCCGATACAAAGGGTTTTCCATTCAGCAGGGCGATACTGTCGTTGTATGCGAAAACATTCAGGAAACGCCTTCCTTTAAACTGCAGCCATTTCACCAGGCCGGGAAAATAGTTACTGTCGTAACCATAATTGCTGTCGATGAAGCTGATCCGTTGGATACTTCCCGGGATGATGGGATGTGCAGCCAGGTAACTGAAGACCAGGCTTCCTCCCCCGCTATGGCCGTTGAGTTGAATGGAGATCTTTTTCCCGGGGAAGCTTCCAGCGAGGGAATCGATCATTCCCGCGATCAGGGTTCTGTGGTCTTTATGTTTTTGTTTCCATCCCGGCCAGCTTTTCCCTTCATTTTCCAGGTAAACCACCACGTAATTTCTTTTCCGGTCGGTATGGCGAATGAACGCCGTTTGCGCGCGGATATGCTGGATATCGAAATGCCAGTCATCTCCCGGCTCCATTTTCTTCCCCATCGTCCAGGCCGTGCTGTTCCCATTGGGAAGCGCGTAGAAGATCACAACGGTTTCCCTGCCGGTTTTGAATTTGAAGGGCTTATCTACGGTGATCTTTACTTCGGGGTGAAGGCGAAAGGAGTCAGTGGTTGAATGGGGCTGGGCGAAGGAAAATACCCCGGCCAGCAAAGCGGGTAAGATAAGGAGGGTTGTCTTGTGCGGGTGCAAGGTGAGCGTTTTTTCCAGGAAAATTCAAACGTAAGGGAATTATCTTTGTCATTGGCCGCAGGCCAGGGTAAAAAACAAAATTAATCAGCAATGAACTATACCGAGAACTTCGAAGGGATCAAGCTGGACGTCCAGGCGGTGGACATAACCATCAGCAACGAGTTACAAAAAGAGATCAGGCAAGTCATTCTCCGGCTCCGGCGACACGTGTCGGAAGTCAATTTCGTGGACGTGTACTTCAATGAAAACCTCGGTAAATCAACGAACCCCCGAACGGTTAACATCCGGTACGGTATCCCCGGGAATGATGCTTTTGCCACCGATTCGGGCGATAATTTCTTCGCCTTGCTGAAGAATGTGGAAGAAAAACTGCGGAGGCAACTGGAGAAAAAGTGAGGGGGACCCGCGACATATTTTGAGACCGATAAGCAAACTTCACTTAAGCTCAGAAAGAATTATCTTTTTTTGCTTAAAAATATTCTTCATTGCTTTTTCCCTGGTCCCCGGGTCCGCATTGTTGATCAGTTCAAAATATTCAACCGGGACGACCTGCCACGATAATCCATATTTGTCTTTACACCAACCACAGGAACTTTCCTGACCGCCGTTAGCCGTCAATGCATTCCAATAATAATCCACTTCAGCCTGGTCCCTGCAATTGATGACAAATGATACAGATTCATTGAACTTGAAGTAAGGTCCTGCGGCCAAAATACTGAACTCCATCCCGTTCATTTCAATAATGGCAGTTTCAAAATCTCCCCCGCCTCCTTCTGGTGGATTCGTATACTTGTGATGCTCTATAAGTTTACCATCCTTGAAAATAGAAAGGTAATAATCAGCCACTGCCTTAGCATCTGTCGTTTCAGGCCAGATAGAGGGGGTGATTTTTTGTGCATACTTTTTCATTGCGTTATTGATTTAAGGTTGATAATAATTCTTCCAACTGGTTTAATCCCATTGTAAAACCTTCTTTGAAGCCCATTTCAATAGTTTGCTCGAGGTCTTCCAATTTGTCAAAGGTGGAGGTAATCACAACCAGCGTACAATCCTCTGATTCTGTAAACCTGATTTCCCACAAGTTTTGTGCAAGAGTCGGATTCATTGTACCGTTTTCATCGCAAAAGCCGTCCTTGGCCGTAAAGTATTCTTTATCAGCTATAGAGATGTAGCTATGCTTGCTCCAGATTTCTTCGCCATTAAATTTTATCCTCTCGCCATTTTCATCAAGCATAGTATATAACCAATAGCCACCCTCCCGAAAGTCCATATGTTTTGTGTGATTTCGCAAAGGTGCCGGAGCCCACCACTGGTCTAATAACTCAGCGGTAGTCCACGCTTTCCACACCCATTCAAGGACTGCGTTAAATTCACGTTTTACCACAATCGTTTTATTTTCTTTGTTTACGACAAAGTCGAATAATAAATTGCTGTTCATTTTTTCTTGTTTTTGATGGTTGATAATACTTCGTCCAATTGACTAAAGCGTGTCTTCCAAATTTTTCGGAATTGTTCAAGCCACTTGTCCAACTCTTTCATTTTGTTGATTTCAAGTGAGTAGTAAATTTCTCTTCCCTGCTGTTCCTGTTTTACGAGTTCACACTCTGTTAAAATGCGAAGATGCTTAGAAACAGCTTGTCGGGTAGTGTCAAAGTGTTCGGCAATGGCGTTTGGTGTCATTGCCTGTAATGCAATCAAGGCGATGATGGCTCGTCTTGTTGGGTCTGCAACGGCCTGAAAGATATCTCGTCTCATTTTCCTGTTATTTCTTGTGAAACTAATCGGTTGCAAATATATGCGCAACTTTTTGGTTTCGCAAATTTATTTTCATTTTTTGTCAATTGCTTGAAAGTCGGTCGGATTGTTCGCTTGGCGGGTCGGCCTAAGATTGGTGCTAACGTCCAAGGCTTGCTGCTGTGCTGGTATTTTATAATGTCCAGCCCGAAGCCGCTGCTGATTGAAAAACTGATGATGAAGATAACAACAAAAGCTGAATAGAATTTCGTCTGCTGGAAATGGGCTGATAGCGATATGAAGCTGAGAATATATTCGTCTGCCAGCATAGCAGCA
>CAMLEM010000020.1 GCA_946479005.1 uncultured Chitinophagaceae bacterium
CCACCCAGGCAAGGTTGGGCAATTGCCTGATGAACTGGTTGATGATCGCCTCGCGCTGTACCAGCTCCGTGCTCAGTATCCTTTGTTCTGTAATATCCGTCAGGTTAGAGATCACTGCATAAGGAAGGGCATCCTCATTACCGAAAAGAGGCTGACAATGAAACTGGATCCAGCGGACCTTTCCATTCAAAAGGGTCACCTTAAAAGTTCGATCCTGCACCGATCCCGTTTTCAGGGCTTTCCAAAAAGGAGCCTCCTCAAAAGATACCGGGTTGTCGTTCTCATCTACAATGTTCCATTCACTTTCCCACCCCGTTCTCACATTCTTTATCTTGTAAAGTTCTTCCAGGGTCATTTCCAGGATCTCGGAAGCTTTTTGGTTGGCGCTGATGATCTCGCAAGCAGCGTCGTGGAAGATTACAGCCTGGTCCAGGCCATCCATTATCACCTGGTAATTCTTCCCGGCCAATTCATTGAACCGGCTCACCCGCTGATCATCCAGGATGGTATGCCCGATGCAAAGAAAATTACCCGGGCCTTCCTGGTCAGGCAACGCATTGACCTGCCATTTCATCGGGTGATAATAGCCGTTTTTCATCGACAGCTCCAGGGAGCAGGGTATGTTCTTTTCTCTGGAACAGCTCAAAGCGCGGTGTAAAGCCTGCAGGTGGAGAGGGTGTATCAAATGGAAAAAATTCATTTTCTCCACCTCGTCCACATCCAGGTGAAGCGTACGCACCAGGTTATGGTTCACCGAAACGATCTTCCCGTCAGATTTGATGATGGTAAGAAAGAGATCCCTGCCGTTGGCCTGTGTCTCCACCAATGAACGAATGGTTTTCCAGTTAGTGCTCTTCATAACTTTTTTACAAAATTCCGGTCACTGCGCAACAGCCAGGTCCATCAGAATGTAGGGCACCCGGGAGAATTCAATCGTCTTATCCAGGAAATGCGTTGCTCCCATCTCTCTGCATTGCTGCCGGTAATAATCATCCGCGTGATTGGTGATCATTATCACATCGCATCCGGGTACGGTTTGTTTTAATTTCTTCAGCACTGCCAGGCCATTCTTTCCGGGAAGATTGATGTCAAGCAAGGCAACATCCGGCCTATCATCGACCAGGTACCTGCAGGCCTCCTCGTAATTCTCTGCGATCTGTATGTATTTTACCTGGTTGAGTTCCTTAATGAGCCCGATCAGGCGATTGACAAAATTCAGGTTGTCGTCTACAATGAGTATAGACAGGGGTTTATTCATAGTCTGGCCTTTACCTATATGCAAAAGAATAACTTCGGCGGCTAGCAACCTGTCCTGAATTCTACTTCAATTATGTAAGGGGAGTACTACAAAATGACACGGTGTTAATCCGGATCAAGAAAGATCAGATCATTTCATTCTCTATCGCATACTGCGTCAATCCTGCATTGGCGTTAATTCCCATCTTTTGCAGGATCCTGGCACGGTAGGTACTGATGGTATTCGGTGTGACATCCAGCTCTTTAGCGATCTGTGAAACGGTCTCACCCCGCGCCAGTCGCAAAAATACCTCGGTTTCCCGTTCGCTTAAAAGTTCGTGGGGAAGAAGGTTGGCCTGCTGCCCGAGAAGGGATGTCATTTTCTCCGCGAGGCTGGGCTGAATGTATTTTTTTCCCTGGAGGATAAGCTGTACCGCTTTTACGAGCTGGTCAGGAGCAGTATCCTTGTTCAGGAAGCCAGAAGCCCCTGCCTGGAAAACACGTATGGCGTATTGCTCTTCGGGATAAATGGTGATGATAAGCACTTTTTGTTCCGGTTTGGTCTCCCGGATCTTTTTCAGCGCTTCAAACCCTCCACCCCCGGGCATCGAAAGATCGGAGATCACGATATCCCATTCATCCGACAGCGCTTTTTCAACCAGCCCCCCGGTATCACCTGCTTCGCCAATATGGATGGAAGAAAGCCCTTCCTGCAGGATCTCCTTGATCCCCCTTCTCACCACTTCGTGGTCATCGGCAATTAATATTTTAAGCATAGTCATTCCGGATTACTACCCGCGGGTACGGTCTTCCGCATCGTAAATATGAAAAATTCGGGCGCTACCACCTGTAATGATGAAGGGTTTTTGTTGTAGTCATTCAACTACTTTGTTTAAATCAGTTTCTTTTCCAGGGCATAACGCGTGAGATCGGCATTTGTTTTCATTCCCATTTTTTCCATTATCCGCGAACGGTAGGTGCTCACGGTGGTGGCGCTAAGGGCCAGCTTGTCGGCAATTTCAGACACCGATCTTCCCTGGGCAAGCATTTTAAGAACATCAAATTCCCTGTCGCTTAGGGTTTCGTGGAGTTCCCGTGAACTGCCGGCATCCAGCGCCCCTGCCAGCCTCTCGGCGATCGAAGGCGTGATGAATTTTCTTCCAATCCGGATCGCTTCAATAGCTTTTAAAAGATCCTCGTGAATGGTTTCCTTGCTAAGATAACCGGAGGCGCCCCCCTTCAATACCCTCAGCGCGTACTGGTCTTCCGGGTACATACTCATAATAAGCACAGGCAATTTAGGATCGATCTGTTTAAGCTGGTGCAGGGCCTCCACCCCGCTGCGGCCTGGCATATTGATGTCTGTGATCACAAGGTCCCAGCCGGATTTCAAAACCTCTGAAACCAGGCTCTCCACGTTGCTCACTTCGGTGATCTCAGCGCTTGGGTAAGCCTCCGTGATGATCTGCCGGAGACCCTTTCTGACGATCGCGTGATCGTCGGCAATTAGAATGCGGATCATTGCAATGATTTTTCGAATTAATGACCTCCAATCGGAACCCTAACCTCAACGATGGTGCCTTCCCCTTTCTGACTGATAATGCTATACTCTCCCTCGATGATCGCTGCCCGCTCCTGCATCCCCAATATACCTAAAGTTCTTTTATCTGTGATCTCATTTTTTGAAAAACCCCTTCCATTATCACGGATACGCATAACCAGTTTTTGGTTCTCTGTGAAAATGGAGGTTTCCACTTTAGTGGCTTCAGAATGTCGCGCTACGTTGGTCAGGGTTTCCTGGAAGATCCGGAACATCGCGGTGGCCACTTCAGGCTTCACATCCAGCTCGGTTACCGCGGAAATGAACTTAACGCGAATGCCTGCCCTCTTCTCGAATTCCTGGCTATGCCATTCCAGCGCGGCCACCAACCCCAGATCGTCAAGCAGGCTGGGGCGGAGATCTGAAGAGATCTTTCTTACGGTCTTTACCGTGTGATCGATCACGCTCATCAGGTCTTTCATCTTCTGCTGCACCTTGGGGTCATCCTTATCGATTTTCTTCTTCAGCCAGGAGATGTCCATCTTCAGTACGGTTAGCTGTTGCCCCAGCTCATCGTGGATCTCCCGCGCGATCCGGATCCTTTCTTCTTCTCTTACTGTTTGCAGGTGAGCCGAGAGTTCCCTCAGCCTCTCTGAACTTTTCCGGAGCAGGTCTTCCGCCTCTTTCCTGTCGGAAATGTCGATGCCGGTTCCCAGTAAACATTCCACCCCTTCGTAATCCACCCTCAAACCGGTAAAATAATAGGGTATGCGGGTACCGTCCTTTGTCACCAGGTCTGCCTCTAACATGGTTTCTCCAAACTGGAAGCAATCGTCGATGTGTTTCTTCACTTTTTCCCGGTCGTCCCTGAAAAATTCCAGCGGGTGCATCGTTGCGATCTCCTCGTGGTTGTACCCCGAGATCAGTTCCTTCCGTTTATTCCACCGAAGGTATTTTCCTTCGCGGGTAAAGAGATAGAAAAGACCGGGGAGGGACTGGATGATATCGTCAGAAAGTTTCCGCGCCCTCACGATCTCCTGCTGTGCCTGGTGCCTCTCTGTAATGTCCCGGATGAAAGAACAGAAAAAAATACGGTCCCCGTTACGTATGGGCGTTACCGTTAATTCTATGGGAAAACGCCTTCCGTTCCGGTCAATAGCCGTGATCTCGATGAGCTTATTCAGGATCACCGGGGTCCGCGTGTCCATGTAACGGCGAAGGCCTTTCAAATGAGCTTCCCTGAACTCTTCGGGCACAATGGTATCCGCCACGAGCTTCCCCATCACCTCCTCTTCTTTCCATCCAAAGATCTTTTCTGCCCGGGGTGTCCAGATGGTGATCCTCCCCTCCGTATCCATCCCCACAATGGCATCCAGGGCTGAGTTGATGATCAGCCGGTGAGTTTCCTCCAGGGTCCGGATCTCCTCCTGCGCTTTTTGTCTTTCGCTTATGTTGAGCATACTGCCCCGGATGAGGATACGGTTCTCTGCCGGGATCCGAACCAGTCTCACTTCACAAGGGATCGGGTTCCCTTCTTTGTCAATATGCATCCAAAAAAATTCCGGGGTGCCTCCGGCGACAGCCTCCTGGATCTTCAAGCGAGCCAGTTCACTCGAGCGGGAACCATCGGGTTGAAATTCAGGACTGATGTCCAGGACCCCTTTTTGCAGCAATTCCTCGCGGCTCATCCGGAACATCTTCACCGCACTCTCACTGACATTGGTAAAATGATCTTCATTTATGTCGAAAACAACAAGGGCTTCCGGCGCACTTTGCAGCAGGACCCTGTATTGCTCCTCTCTTTCCCTTAATTTGATCTGGCTTCTTTTTCGCTCAATGGCGTATCTCACCACCTTGGCGATCGCACGGGTATCAAACTCACCTTTTACAATGTAATCCTGCGCTCCCGCCTGCAGGGTTTGTACCGCGATCCGCTCATCTTCCAGCCCGCTCACAATGATGATGGCAGAGTCGGGGAAATAGCTGTTCACCGTGGTAAAAGTCTCCATTCCCCGGCTGTCTGGCAGGTTCAGGTCCAGGAAGATTAGTTCCGGCCTGGAGTCGGCCAGGCCCTTTAATTCTTCCAGCCGGGAGATTGTTATCATCTTGCTGTACGACAGGGTATCGAGTGTCTCTTTGAAAAGCAGGACATCCGCCGGGTTGTCCTCGATGAGCAGTATTTTATTGACCGTTTGCAAGATTTATAAAAATAATCAAATGCTTTTTTTCCCTCTATGAAGCCTCTGAATTTGGAAGGGTGAAATAAAAAGCCGATCCTTTCCCGGGTTCAGATTCCACCCAGATCTTCCCGCCGTGCAGTTCCACGATCTTCTTACAGATTGCCAGGCCAATTCCCGTGCCCGGGTATTCCGCTACGGAATGGAGACGGTAAAAAACATTGAAAATAACATCCTCGTGCTTTTTATCAAAACCGATCCCATTGTCTTTTACGTAGAAGAGGTTCACCTGTTTTTTTTCTTCTGCACCGATCTCCACCACAGGCGCCCTTTCGCTGCTGCGATACTTCACCGCATTGCCTACAAGGTTCTGTAAAACCTGGCCCAACAGGGTGGCATCGCCATTCACCCGGGGAAGATGTCGCAGTTCTATGCGGGCGCCGCTTTCTGTTATCGCTGGCCGGAGCGCCCCGATCACATCATTTGCCAGCTGGTCCATATCCACTTCCCGGGTTTTCAGTTGACGGCGTCCCAGGCGCGAAAAATTCAGGAGAGCAGTGATCAGCTCTTTCATTCTTCCTGCGCCTTCCACCGCCTGGGAGATATAAAGCCTGCCCTGCTCATCCAGCTGGCCTGTGTACTTTTTTTCAAGAAGCTGCAAAAAGCTTCTGACGGCACGAAGAGGCTCCTGCAAGTCGTGACTGGCGATATACGCGAACTGCTCGAGATCACGATTGGAAATGGCAAGCTGTTCATTGGCTTTCAAGAGGTTCTCCGTCTTCTCCTCCACCTGGCGGGTAAGCTCCCGGTTGAACACCCGCAACTGTTCCTCCAGGCTTTTCCTGTCGGTAATGTCACGGATCACCGATACGAACCCTCTGAATTTATTCTTTTCATCGATGATGGGTGTGGTGGACACCATTGCAAATAAACGGCGGCCATCCCTGGCCGTATGCATCACTTCCCGGTTGACCAGTCCCCTTTTCAAAATTTCGGATCGTAATCCATCCAGGTCTGCTTCAGTCAACCCGCTTTGGGTGAGGGAAGGGCCGAATTTTCCAATCGCTTCTTCACGGCTGTACCCGTATTTTTCTTCAGCGGCCTTATTCCAGCTTTGAACGATCCCTTTTTCATCCGTGGAAAGGATGGCATCGGAAGTGTTTTCCGTAAGACTGGCGAGGTAACGTATCTGTTTCTCATAGCGCTCTTTCTCGCGGAGATTTTTAAAAGCATACCAGAAAAGAAGGGAGAGAAAAATAAAAAAAGAGATCGCCATAATAAAAAACAGGCTCGAAGTGGAACGTGCGGCTTCCTGTCGCTGTCGGGTAACGATGGAAAGCGAAACACGGTCGGCCTCTTCTATGCGGGAAATGTGCAGGCGAATGCTGTCCATCAGGCGTTTTCCTTCCAGGGTTTGGATCAGGCTGAGTGAAGAATCGAATCCTTTTTCGCGGCGCAGGGCAATGGATTGCCGGATAAATTCCAATTTCTCCCGAACGAGCAGGAGAAGATCCTGGAAGGATGCTGTCTTTTCAGGGAAGACCAACATCAGGTCTTTCAACCGGCCCGTATCTTCGCGGAGTCTTTCCAGCCCCTGTTCATAGGGTGAGAGGAAATTCTCATCGCCCGACAGAATATATCCCCGCTGCCCGGTTTCCAGGTCCTGCATATCATCCAGGATGGCTTCGATGGTGGAAAGGGAAAGAATGACCCGGTTTGCCTCGCCGGTTTCCGTATTCACCTTTCGCATATCCCGGTTCGCATAGAATGCAAAAAATGCGACCATCAGCAACGAAAGAAGAAACCCAATGATTATTGTACTTCGCGTATTAAGCAAGCCGGGTGAGATTTAAAGGCCCTGGGTATTGATGAAATTCACCAGGGCGGCAGTGTTCTTTAATTTCAGCTTGCGAAGGACATTATACCGGTGAACCTCCACTGTTTTCAGGGAAATATCGAGCTTATCGGCAATCTCGCGGGAGGAGAGGCCTTCCTTGATCAGTTGAACCACGTCGATTTCCCGGCGGGACAGCTGGTTAAGGTCGGGCTGGCCGCTTTCAATTTCCAGTTCCTGCTGTGCCAGGATATTCTTCACTTCAGCGCAGATGTACTTCTTTCCTTCATTCACTTCCGTAATGGCTTCAAGTAATTCATCACGGGAAGAGTTTTTAGTAACATAACCGACCGCACCCACCTGGAGCATTCGTTTAGCATAAGCGGGCATTGAATGCATCGAGATACCAATGACGCGGGAACCCGGGGAGAATTTCCGGATCAACTTGGTCGCTTCAAAACCGTTCACCGGTGTCATGTTGATATCCATCAATACGATGCGCGGTTTTTTTTCCTTTGCGATCTCGATGGCATCGTTGGCATTACTGGTCTCCCCCACCACCAGGAACCGGGGGTCACTGTTCAGGATAAAGGACCAGGATTCGCGTATCAGCTTATGATCGTCTACAAGGAGGATAGTGATCTTATCCATTATGGTGTTTTATCCGGGGGGACATTTCTGCCTGTCCATTCCGCTATTACCAGCAATTTAACAAAAACTAATTGTTATACCTCAATATTTCAGACAAGGATTTTGGGGTCAGGCCCATATAAGACCGGGGAGAGAAACAAAAAAAATCCGGGCCCAGGGGCCCGGATCGGGTGGAGGTGAGGAGAGTCGAACTCCTGTCCAAACATATTCTTCAAAAGCTTTCTACATGTTTATCTTATTTTGCTTTGTCGGGGATGCACTGGAAATAAGCAACCGATGTATCCCGTAGCTGAATGTTCTTAGGTCACACTCACAGCCTTGTATAACCGCAGCTCGTATTGTTTGTTATTGGGCGGGGCGACGGGCTACAAGCCTGCCAATCACCCGGCCCTAATGACTACTTAATCACTGATTAGGCAGCCATGGCATACGTAGTATTGCCATTTATTGTTTTTCGCATTCAGATTAAACTGCTAATTACGCAACGCAGTACATGCTTACACTTTCAAAGATCTACGCTGTCAAAACCGGGCACCCCCGATTGATTTTGGATTCCGGATTCCGGATTTGGGATTTCTGAAACCCGAAAGATCATTAAAGGTATCTAGTGTTCTTTCACCGGAAACCGATAATTGTTCTGGTTTAAGACATCTTCGGTACCAATCAGAGCGCTTCGGGTTTCAGAAATCCCAAATCCGGAATCCGGAATCCCAATTCTACTTCCCCCATCCAAACCAGTCATTCCCGTTCGCATAGAGCATCAGGCCAAGCAACAAAACCATGCCAACCATTTGCGCATATTCGAGGAATTTCTCATTTGGCTTGCGGCCGCTGATCATCTCGTATAAAGTGAACATTACGTGGCCTCCATCGAGGGCGGGAATTGGTAATAAATTCATAAAAGCCAGGATGATCGACAAAAAGGCAGTGATCCGCCAAAATGATTCCCAGTCCCAGGTGCTCTTGGGAAAGATTCGGGCCATCCCCTTAAATCCACTCACGCCTTTATATGCCTCGGTACTTGGATTCAAAATTTTCTTGAACTGATCGATGTAAAACTTAAGCTCGGTTCCGGTTTTTCTCACTCCTGCAGGGAAAGCCGCGAAGAAACCATACTTTGTTACATTAAGGTCGATCCATCCGAGACTGTCCATCTGCATATAATCCAGTCCATATGGAACAAAGCCCAGTTTTCCATCCGGAGAGATCGTTACGGGAAAACGGGTTTCCTGCCCGCCTCTTAATACGGTAAGATCCACCGTTTGGTTTTTTTGCTTCTGCAATTCGTTCTGCAATTGGTCAAAAAACTCGATCCTAACGGAATCCAGTGCCACGATCTGGTCATTCTTTCGCAAACCTGCCCGGTAGGCCTTTGACGTGTCATCCACATAGAAGGCCATTGCCGGCCGGCGGGGTTCGATAAAGCCACCACTCTCCTTTTTTCTCTCCACCAGTTTCCCGATCAGGTTCGTGGGAATGTTCAGTTTCACCTGCTTCCCCTCACGCAACACCGTCATTTCCTCTCCCAGCAATCCTTTCCGCTTCATCCTTTCAAAATCGGTGATCGGTTCCCCGTCAATATCCAGGATCACATCCCCATTCCGGATTCCCACATCATTATACATCGTACTGTCCACCACGTGCACGCCATACTTCATCGAAGCGGTGGGGATCTTCTTGTCGCCCCAGATCATCAGGATGAAAGCATAGATCACGAAGGCTACGAGCACGTTCATGATCACCCCTCCCAGCATTATGATCAGGCGCTGCCAGGCCGGCTTGGCCCGGAACTCCCATTCTTTCGGCGGCTGCTTCATCTGCTCCTTGTCCATGCTCTCATCTATCATCCCGGCGATCTTCACATATCCTCCCAGGGGCAACCACCCGATACCATAAACGGTATCACCGATCTTCTTTTTCACCACGGCGAACCAGGGATCAAAAAAGAGAAAGAATTTCTCCACGCGGCATTTGAACCATCGGGCAGTGATATAATGCCCGAACTCGTGAAGGATCACGAGGATCGAAAGCGCCAGGAGAAGCTGACCTGCCTGTAGGGCGACGTTGGACCAGTTTATTGCTAGTAGCATTTACTTTTTGAGTTAAATTTTCAGCTCATTAAAGCTTGATGATATCCGCCGCAAAATTACGCGCCTCGCCATCGCTTTCAAAATATTGATCCAGCGTCGGTTTCTCGATAAACGGAATATGCACCATCGTCCGCTCTATGATGTCGGTCATATCCAGGAAGTTTATCCTGTTGCGTAGGAACGCATACACCACGATCTCATTGGCGGCGTTGAGCACGGCAGGTAAATTACCACCCTTGTGAAGGGCTTCCGTGGCAAGGGCAAGATTTCTGAATGTTTTAACATCCGGCTCCTCGAAACTGAGGGTATTGATGCGCTTGAAGTCGAACCGGGGGAAGTTATTTTTCAGGCGCTGGGGGAAAGAAAGCGCATACTGGATCGGGAGCTTCATATCGGGCAGCCCCATCTGGGCCTTGATGCTTCCGTCTTCGAATTGCACCATCGAGTGAATGATACTTTGCGGGTGGATCACCACCTGTACCTGGGAAGGATCGAGGTTGAAAAGCCACTTCGCTTCGATCATCTCGAGGCCCTTATTCATCAATGTAGCAGAGTCGATGGTGATCTTCGCGCCCATTGTCCAGTTGGGATGCTGAAGGGCGTGCTCTCTTTTTACATTGACAAGATAATTGGGTTTACGGCCCAGGAAGGGACCGCCGGAAGCCGTGAGGATCACTTTCTCAATGGGGTTTCTCGATTCCCCTACCAGGCACTGAAAGATCGCCGAATGTTCCGAATCCACGGGGATGATGGGCACCCTTTTTTCCACGGCCGTCTTCATAATGATGTCGCCGGCTACCACCAGGGTTTCTTTATTGGCAAGGGCGATGGCCTTGCCATTGTTGATCGCCTGCAGGGTGGGTCGAAGACCTGCGTAACCCACGATCGCGGCGATCATCAGGTCGTATACGTCCATCGCCGCCACTTCTTCCAGGGCCCTGGTGCCTGCAAAGACCTTTACATCCGTAGAGGATAAAGCCTCTTTTACTTTCTGGTATTTCTTCTCATCCCCGATCACCACGATATTCGGTTTGAACTCCAATGCCTGGCGGATCAGGAGATCTTCATTGTTATTAGCAGTGAGAACCTCCACGGTAAATTTACCGGGATGGCCGGCGATGACATCCAGGGCCTGGGTACCGATCGACCCGGTGGACCCAAAAACTGCGATCCTTTTTCCTTGTGTTTCCTTACTCATCCCACAAAAGCTTATTTAATGCATTAAGTAGATCAACTGATGAGCCTGAATTTTTCGAGCCCCTCAGCGATCTTCCTGTCGTTAGAAAGCCTGGGCACTTTATTCTGCCCGCCTAATTTACCGATTGACTTCATATATTCAATGAACCCGTTCTTTCTTACCGGTGTAACGCGCAGCGGGGAAAGGATATTTCCCGAAACCAGGTCGTCATAATAAACATTTCTCTTTCTCAATTGCTGATCCAGTTGTTCCGCAAAGGCTGCCAGGTCCCGGGGATTGTTTTCAAACTCCACGAACCATTCGTGATAAGATTTTCCGTTGTCCTGGCTAACGAAAGGCGCCACGGTGAATTCTGTCACCTGCACCGACTGCTCTTCCACCGTCTTCAGCATGCTGGCCTCCACCTCCTCCCCTATAACGTGTTCTCCAAAAGCGGAGATGAAATGTTTCGTTCTCCCGGTAACCACGAGCCGGTATGGATCCGTTGACACGAATTTTACAGTGTCACCAATGTTATATCCCCAAAGCCCGGCATTGCTGTTTATGATCAATGCATAGTTCTCTCCAACCTTCACGTCACGCAGGGAAAGTCGGGTGGGATTTTCGTTGAATATTTCTCCTGCCGGTACAAATTCAAAAAAGATCCCGCTGTTAGCGTTTAGCAACAACCCTTCCT
>CAMLEM010000021.1 GCA_946479005.1 uncultured Chitinophagaceae bacterium
CGTACTCGCTACACCGTTTCTCAATATTGAAAGCATTGTTGCTGATGGGGGAGAGCAGGGATTATTAAGCCTGGCATTTCACCCGGAATATCAATCCAACGGATTCTTCTTTGTTTATTACAATGATAATTCAGGGAGTATCACGGTGGCCCGGTACCAGGTTTCTGCCGATCCGAACGTAGCCAATCCTTCACCCAACCCTGTATTGCCCCTGGTAAGCATCCCAAAATCATTTACCAATCACAATGGCGGACATCTTCAATTCAAAACGCAGGGCGGTGTACATTATCTCTATTTCGCAACCGGTGATGGAGGCAGCGGGAACGATCCGAATAATAACGCGCAAAATCCCGCTTCAAACCTGGGTAAAATGATCCGGATGGAAGTTGACGCCGCCTCCCCCCTACCCGAGATCTGGGCCTGGGGCTTAAGAAATCCCTTTCGCTGGAGTTTCGATCGCCTGAACGGGGATATGTGGATCGGTGATGTGGGACAAAACCAGAGAGAAGAGATCAGTTACCGGCCGGGTGGTAGCTATGGTGCGAATTTCGGATGGGTGTGTATGGAAGCAGATATTGTGAATGGCGGAGCCCCTCCAGGCATTCAATGTGATACGGTATTTGCAGTGGATGTGCCTCCTGTTTTTGCCTATCCCAATCCTTCTCCCGGGTCTTCTTCGGTGATCGGTGGCTATGTTTACAGGGGAACAGAATTCCCGGATCTATATGGGTGGTACATCACAGCGGATTTCTATTCAGGCCAGCTATGGCTGATCCGGCCCGATGGTGGCGGCGGCTGGGATATTGTTTCTCAAACAGGCCTCCCAACCAATATCGCATCATTTAGCGAAACCCAGGACGGAAGCACCATTTACGCGGTTTCTCTCGGCGGCACCGTATTCAAAGTGGAAGCGCCCATCACCACCCCGCTGACCCTGGTCAGTTTCAGCGGCCACAAGGGCCAGGGTTTCAACGAACTTACCTGGACCGCGGAATCGGAGACCGACATAGATAAATTCGGGATCGAATTCAGTGCGAACGGAACGAGCTTTACTCACGCCGGGGAGGTCGTTTCCCTCAACAATGGGAACAGGAATGATTATTCTTTCCGGCATTATACAACATCCACCGGGCCCACGAGCTACCGGTTAAAGATCCAGGAATTCTCCGGGAGGCACTTCTATTCACCCGTCATCTCGCTGAGGGGAGAGAAACCCAAACTGAGTATTTATCCCAATGTGCTTTCGAACAGGGCCCTGCAGGTGAATACATCAGAGCCCATCACGGGTTACCGCATCATTCACAGTGATGGAAGGTTGTTGCTGAACAAAGCCATACCGAGGAGGAGCGGCTATTTCACCCTTGAGATGCCGCATCTCTCAAAAGGCATTTACTTCATTCAATTGAATTCTTCGAAGGAAGTTTTCACGGAAAAATTCCTGGTGAATTAAAGTTTTTCACCACAGTATTTACAAAAGCTGGCATTCGCATCGTGACCTTCTTTCCCGCAGCCCGGGCAGACTTCAGAACTTTGCTTTTTATTCCTCATCATTAGTGCCATCTCCGTGGTAACGATCCCCGTAGGAACCGCTATGATCCCGTAACCCAGGAGCATAATGAAGCTGGAGATGAATTTTCCAACGGCGGTTACGGGTGTAAGGTCCCCGTATCCAACGGTAGTAATGGTAACGATCGCCCAATAAACACTGTCGGGGATGCTGTCAAATCCATTCTGCTTGCCTTCCGCGATGTACATCACCGAGCCCAGTATCACCACCATCGCCAGGACCACCAGCATAAAAATGGCGATCTTCTTGGCGCTGGAACGCAAGGCCTCCCCAAGGAAACTCATCTCTGAAAGAAAATGAGTGAGCTTGAATATCCTGAATACGCGAAGCAGGCGAAGAACCCGCAGCACGATTAGCGACTGCGCCCCGGGCAGGATCAGGCTGAGATACATTGGTAAGATGGAGAGCAGGTCTACCAGCCCGAGAAAGCTGAATACATAACGCAGGGGATTCCTCACACAGATCACCCGCAGGAAATATTCAAGTGTAAATAAAATCGTGAATATCCATTCCACCACCAGGAATATCCTTCCATAACGTTGATGTAGCCCAGCTACGCTATCCAGCATAACAACGAGGATGCTAAGCAGGATGGCAGCGAGCAAGGCCACATCAAATATCTTCCCCGCCCTAGTGTTTGACTCAAAGATCACCTGGTGAAGGTCTGCCTGCCATTTGCTGTAATGCCTGATCATCGCGGTTTGGTTCGCTAAAGTTAAACTTTGGTTCCTTAACTTTCCGGTATGATCCGGGTGGCGCTCCTTTTGTTAATTAATGGTATGATTTTATTTGCTTCCGCACAATCCCGCACCGACGATGCGCTCGTGAACATCCTGCGCGGTAATAATGACAGCCTTTTCAGGAAACTGGTGGACGATCCCGGGAAATATCGTTTACAGGTCATTTACACGGAAATCGAAAGAAATAAGGACAATGAACCCTCCTTCATTCACCATTATTATAATTACGACCCGCTGCAGTATTTCAACCCTGCTTCCATGGTGAAATTGCCCCTGGCCATCCTTGCACTCGAGAAGCTGAAAGAGATCGGTGATGTAAACAGGAACACAACGGTACAATTCCTGAGATCGGAGCCCTGGCAAACTGAACTGCTTGCAGACTCCAGTGCACCCGGCAACCTTCCCACGATCGCCCATTTGATCAAAAGGGCCCTGCTCATTAGCGAGAATGATCCCTATAACCGCCTCTATCAATTCCTGGGACAGGGGGAGATCAATCAAAGACTGAGGGATAAGGGATACCGGAATTCCGTGATCACCCGGCAATTCCTGGGACTGACGCCGGAGCAGAACCGCTATACCAATGCAGTGGTTTTTCTTGATAAGAATGGGAAAGAGATCTCCCGGCAACTGGCGGCATTCAATACCATTCCATTCAATTTCAGGAGAGAAATAAAGATCGGGGAAGCCCATATAGACCGTGAAGGCAAGCTGGTGAATGAACCCTTTGATTTCACGATGCACAACAATATTTCACTGGGTGACCTGCAACAAATGCTCCAGTCGGTACTGTTTCCGTCTTCCGTGGAAAAAGAAAAACGGTTCGACCTGAAAAAAGATGACAGGAAATTCCTGCTTCAATACCTTTCGCAGTATCCTTCCGAGACACCGTATCCGAAATACGACACAAGCCAGTACTATGATAGCTATGTCAAGTTCTTTTTTCGCAATGAATCTAAAAAAATGCCACCCTCTGTCCGGGTGTTCAACAAAGTGGGATGGAGCTATGGATTTATGACAGATGTTTCCTATGTAGTGGATCTTGAGAAAAACATCGAGTATATGCTGGCGGCCACGATCTATGTGAATAGCGATGGAGTGATCAATGATAACAGGTATGAATATGATTCCCTCGGCTATCCCTTCTTTTATCAGCTGGGCCAAACGATCCACCAGCACGAGCTGAGGAGGCCGAGGAAAAACATACCAGACCTTTCAGATCTCAGGCTCGAATATGAAAGAAGAGAGCCCGGTGACAATAAGAACGCTTTGAAAAACCTGGATAACTGATCAGTTCTTAGCGATACGGTAAAGCCTTCCCTGGTCAGTGATCGCATAAAGGGCCCCATCCTTTCCCTGGGCAATATCCCGGAATCGCTGTCCTCCCTCATCGGCGAGTATCCTTTCCTCTCCCACCACCTTATTATTCCTGATCACCAGGCGCGCGATATGATTACTGTTAAGCCCGGAGATGAAGAGGTCATTTTTCCATTCCGGCATTTCGTTCCCGCTATAAAATGTCATCCCGCTCGGCGAAAGCACCGGGTCCCAGTAATACACCGGCTGCTCCATCCCTTCTTTCTGTGTGAGACCCTGTCCAATGGTACCTCCGCTGTATTCAATGCCATAGGTGATCGTCGGCCAGCCGTAGTTTTTACCGGGCTTGATGATGTTCAGCTCATCTCCTCCCCTCGGACCGAACTCATTCTCCCAGAGATCACCGGTCTCAGGATGAAAAGCCAGGCCCTGTACATTGCGATGGCCATAAGAATATATCTCCGGTCTCGCCTCTGCATTATTTAAGAATGGATTTCCCGGCGCAGGTTTTCCGTCTTTTGTGATGCGAAGTACTTTGCCGAGCGCAGAATTAAGATGCTGCGCCTGCGGCCTGGTCTCCCTGTCTGACCTTTCCCCTGTGCTCACATAAAGATTTCCTTCTTTCCCGATCACGATCCTTGAACCATAATGAAGAGAACCATTATAGGCGGGCGTGGCGCGATAGATGACGGAAACATTCTCCATAGTGCGTTCATCAGCCGATAAGCGGCCCTTTGCAACGGCAGTAAGATTTCCCCCGGACTGGTCTTCAGAAAAAGACCAGTACACCATCCGGTTGTTTAAGAAATCTGGATCAATGGCGATACCCAGCAAGCCCCCCTGCCCCCCGGAATTGACCCTGGGAATGCCACTGATCGAAGGTCCAACCTCACCTGTGGTGGTTACTATTCTCATAGTACCGCCTTTCTCGTTGATCAGGAAACGACCATCGGGCAATACACCGATGGCCCAGGGCTTGCTTAATTCCCGCGTTACCACGGTGCCCGAATATGACATTCTCGTCTTCACCCCACCGATCCTCGTTTGTCCGGCAAAAGCCGGCTGGTAACTGGTATTCGCCCGCTGGGTTTCCACCGGTGGTAATGTAGCTGTGTCCTGGCTATTGTTTCCACTGTTGTTCGTGTTCCCTTTAGGGGTTGTAGTGCCACAGGAAAACGCAAGGAGCGTTGTAAAAACTCCGACAGACAAGAGGCCTCTCAACATAGAAATCATTTTAATCATAAAAAGCAGCACATTTCATACCAACTAAAATTACCATATATTCGCCGCCCTAAAATCTTTTCTGATGCTCCATATCGGAAATACCCCCCTGATCAGGCTGGAAAAATTGGTGGAACCCGGTTCCGCTGAGATCTATGTAAAATATGAGGGTGCCAACCCGACCGGAAGTATGAAAGACCGTATGGCCTTCTCAATGATCGAAGGTGCGGAAAAAAGGGGTGAACTTAAACCAGGCGGGAAGGTGGTGGAGTACACCGGTGGCAGCACAGGAAGTTCCCTCGCAATGATCTGCGCGATGAAAGGTTATAAAGCGCATTTTGTTTCTTCCGATGCTTTTGCTGAAGAAAAGCTTAGAACGATGAAGGCTTTTGGAGCAGAACTTGAGATATTTCCCAGTGAGAACCGTTCCATAACGGCGTCCCTGATCTCTTCAATGATCGCAAGGGCGCGGGAACTGGCCGCCATACCGGGGAATTTTTGGACGGATCAATTCAATAACGAGGATAACCGGAACGCTTATCACAAAATGGCGGATGAGATCGTGGATGCATTGGGAGCGCAGGTAGACGAATTCATTATGGGTGTGGGAACCGGGGGGAGTTTTTCGGGGAATGCGGAAAGACTGAAGGACCGTTGTCCGGGAATCCGCTGTACGGCGATCGAACCTTATTTCGTTCGCGCGCTGTCGGGCGGAGAGATCTCCGGTAAACATAAGCTCGAAGGGATCGGCGCAGGCTTTGTGCCGGCGATCTGCCGCCTTGACCTGGCTGATGATATCGTGGCTGTAAAAGATGAGGACGCGATTGCCACCACTCGCCTCCTCGCCAGGAAAGAAGGCATTTTCGGGGGAACCACCGCGGGCGCCAATGTTTGGGTGGCTCTTCAGAAAGCCAAACAATTAGGAAAAGGAAAAAAGATCGTCACCATCATCCCGGATACGGGGCTCAAATACCTCAATGGTGAAGTCTATGCGGGCTAACCAGGCCATTGCCACGATAAAGTCGATGGCAAAAAAGGAAAGAGGCGAATTTCTCCAGCGATTTTTTAAAACAGGAAAAGGCGAATATGCCGAAGGTGACAAATTTCTCGGGCTTCGCGTCCCCGAAGTACGTGCATTGGTGAAAGACTACCGGGAACTTCCCCTTGAAGAGGTCTTGAAGCTTCTTCATTCTCCCATTCACGAGGTTCGGCAGCTCGCCCTTTTTATCCTGGTCTGGCAATATAAAAAAGGGGATGAGGCGAAGAAGAAATCGATTTATGAACTTTACCTAAGGAACAGGAAACTCGTGAACAACTGGGACCTGGTGGATGGTTCGGCGGAACACATCGTGGGGGCTTACCTGTTTGAGCGGGATCGTTCCATTCTCCGGAAACTGGCCTTTTCCCGCTCGATCTGGGACAGGAGGATCGCAATGCTTGCCTGCTTTCATTTTATCCGAAAAAAAGAATTCTCCACTGCTCTCGAAATCGCTTCCATTCTCGTTAATGATAAAGAAGACCTGATCCATAAAGCCGTGGGATGGATGTTACGCGAGATTGGCGAAAGGGACAGGAAAGCGGAAATCGCATTTCTTCAAAAACATTACCGCGAGATGCCCAGGACGATGCTTCGTTATGCGATCGAAAAATTCGATCCCGCCTTGCGTCAACACTACCTGGAAGGCAGCGCATAAAAAGACCTGAACTTATTGGGCGAGGGAGATCCTGACCTGCAATCCGCCCCTTGTATTCGTGATGGGGAACGCGTTACTGATTTTTGGAATATTCCGGTTCTGCTCGAAATAAAGCTTGATGCTAACCCGGTTATTCAAAATATAATCGATGGATGGAGCGATCCGTATCACTTTCTGACCGGCTGTTCCAAATGCTGTCTGCTGGTCGAGCTTGCTGTTGGAAGTGGCATCATCCCTCAGTGAGAAGTCGCAGCGGAATGTCACATCATTTTCCAACTTCATATTGAAGAACTTCTTGATCAGCGGGAATCCTTTTCTCCTCCAGTTGAACCCGAATGTGACCTCCTCTGAACGGTTCTCAGCAAGCTGGTAATCGATCAGGCTGAGACTGAGCATACGGCTCTTCCGGTATTCAAACCTTACAGCCATCTGGTTGGTAAATGTCATATCGAGCTCGATCAGCGGATCGAAGGCTTCCTGGATGGTCAGGTTCGGCACAAGGAAATAAGGAATGAAATTCCCGGTCAACGGATCGGTAAAGAAGGGGAAACCCACGTGGAAAGGATCGGTGAACAATAGCGCTGTATTGAAGCTGTTCATACTGAATGTGCTATGGTAACCGTGCCTTACAGAGAAATTCGTGAATATTTTTTCAAACAGGGGCAGCCTGGATAAGCCGGTATAAGTGACCGTCCAGTTAGGTTTGGGCAGTATCCCGGAGAATGGATTGGATCTCAGGTTGGGATTGCTGTTCTTTGCCAGGTTCACTGTCATCGGGTCTTTCCCGGTGTAAGCCGAAATAAATGCGGGAATCACCACATCCTGGGAATATCGTCCATACCCTTTATAGAATCCATCGGGGTCGACGGTGCCTCCCTGGTAGGGATTGAGCGCGGCCAGTCTCCGGGAAAGGATCAAACGGTTCGCTTCGAATTCCCTGAATGTTTCTGAAACTTCGTTCGGGTTGAATTTCGTGAACAGCGTCTTATATGAGATGTAGCTTACATTGAATGATCCCATCGCATAAGGATTCAGCCTGGTCAGCCCTGCGAATCCTGTGGTGTCTTTGTACAGCTCCGAATATTGTTTGTCAAATGTCTTGTCGAGGTTGATATCGATATTAAAATCCCGGAACGGGCTGACCTGCGCCGTGATGTTCAACCGCTGGTTATAACGTTGCTGGATCATTTCAGACACGAGGGAATCGCGTGATAAAAGGCCTCTCGCGCCAAAACGATTGATCCAGCTTGTATCGGGTTGGTAACCGAATACAAATGGGAAGCCGGGTTCTCCTGATTTCAGGTTGAATCCCATTATTTCCGTGCTGTCCATATAACCCGGCAGCGTGGTTCCCATATCCTCGGTGTACTGGATGCCCACCCGCTTCAGCGAGGTAAGCAGGCGCAGGAAGAATTTCGGTACATTACTTATATAAGGCAGCTGGTTGGGATCCTTCTTCTCCTTCACTTTCTTTTCCTTGGTCTTTTTACCTTTTTTCCCGCCGGTGGTGTCCGCTGCATTGGTCTTTCCAGGCTGGTTATTGTTATCCTGCTTCACATTATTATCCTTTCCGCCCTGTCCACCGTCTTTACCACCACCATCCTTCTTCCCTCCATCTTTTCCACCAGGGTTGTTGCCAGTTTTATTTCCTCCGGGATTACCGGGTGGATTCACAGTATTCACGGCGCGGAGGAATCTCCATTTGTTGTACAATTCCTCAAATTTCAATTCCCCGTTGATGCTGCGGGTTTGCGTATTGGTTAAGAGATTACCCAGGTTAATGGTGTCGTTGTTTGCCTGGAGGGATCCTGCCAGCCAGTTATACTTCGTATTATAAGTGGCGCGGATGGCTGTCCAGTCGAGGAAAGGAATCTTTTGTGTAGGCAGGTTATAACTGATGGTCAGGTCGTGCTGGTAGTTGGTGTTCCTGCCGCCTTTTTTGAAATTATCCCTGATGATCTCCTTCTTTTCTTTCGTGTCGATCCTGCCTGTGGGCTCATCTATGCGGGCATAGTTGATCGCGCTGAAGTCGAGCATAATGGATTGCGTCAACTGCCATTGCAGGATATAGTACCTGTCGAAGGTGAAATACTTATTATAAGTTTCGGGGATCTTGTAAGGGCCACCTCCCACGTTTCTCGGCCGCGTAGCCCCGAACTGGCGGAATACATCGGCTTTGAATGAGATCTGGGAAGGCAGGTAATTGAAGTTGATGTCCTTAATGAGCGCCCACCACCTTGATTTCGACTTGATGAGTTTTTTGAAGGGAACAAAAGGCTGGGACCGCGGGGCATAGGTGTAGCCCAGCGCACCCCTCGTTCTGCGTAGCTCATCCATTTCTATCAACGGGTTGTGGGCAGTGGTCTGGATATAGGAGTAATTGAAATCGAAATTTGTCACACTCCAGAACTTTGGCCGCTTGCCATCCGTTTTAAGCTTTCTTACATTGGTAAGGTTAAAGGTTTTGATCGTCACCACATCCTGCGCGTCATTGCGTATGGAATCCTGTTTCTCTTTCGGCGAATCTTTCAGAACATCTTTCAGCTTCAGGTCAAGCGCATAAGGATCATACTCCGGTGTTTTATAGATCTTGCTGATACCCGCATAAACCGGTATCTGCAGGCCTAACGATTTCGGCAGGAGCTTCCCGGCCTCGATATTGGCCGACACATCAAAAGTGTATACATCTTCGCGGCTTCTTTCATTCACCCGCTGTTCCAGGGTTCCGAAACCCCGGGTCCTGGCGGTACCCGAAAGGTTGATCCCTCCCAGGTCAGCGAGCCGGATATCGGCGCGGGCCAGTGCAGCCCAGCCGCCTTTCTCATCGAGGTTGGAGAACCTAAGTTCATTGAACCACACTTCCGTACAGATATTTTCCTGGCCCACGTTTTCCACGGCGAGCAACATTCCTCTTACTTCGCCTAAGCTTGGGTTCCCTATGATCGCATAGGTGCGACCGTTAGGAAGGGTTTCCTTATAATATTGAGAGGGTGAAAATCCTGCCCGGTTCCTGCGCATTTTGAGATCGGTAAGATCCTGGAGGCTGAAATCGAGATTATTTTCCTCGGGCCAGATACGAAGGCTATCAGTAACACCAGGGGGTGTGATCTTTAAGGGGATCCTGATCTCATAATAGTTTCCTGAGAAATCATTGCCTATCCGGGCAACTCCGTACAACTCGCCATCGAGGATGGGTTGAGCACCCGGCACCGACTCAGCGTGAATGAACATCGACAATCTTCCATACTGCCTCATATCCAGGTTCATCGTTCTGAAGATACCTCGCGACCTGTTCAGGGGAAGGTTGCATACCTGCATACTCACTGCCTGTTCATTCAGGAAAAGGGAAACGTTATTGTTGCTGAGCTGCTGCTGCCTTTCAATACCCGGGGGGATCCGGTAAGGAATAGGCTGACGCTGATCGTTCTCTTCAATGTTCACCGCGAGCACATTCACCGTAGTAAGGTCCGGGTTGGGAAGTTGCGTGTACATTCCCGTTGTGTCGATATTGTTTCGGAATTTCCTCCACTGGTTACGGACGAGTTCCAGCTTACCGAAGCGCATCACCACGGAATCTTCGAAACCCGTAACGAACATCCTGATAAACCGGATGGATTTGAAGTCGGGGATATTTCCCACCTTGGATTCAAACTTGTCAACCGGTACGCGGAACAGGTACCATTTCTCCGTGCGCGTGGTACCGTCTGCCAGGTTCACCACCGGGGTTCTCACGTCCGTAATGAAATTCTGGCCGGCGATCATATTCGGCTTGATGTCCACCTTGTACTGGAAGTATTCTTCCACTTCGTTCATCGTGTTATCCCTGTTCAGCTCTTCGGCATCAGGATACTGCGTGAAGGCGTTTACAAACTCCGTATTCTCATTGGCGATGGGAGAATTCCCGTGAGGATTATTGATGTTCTTATACCGGCCCAGGATCCCCACACTGCTTCCATCGAACTTGCCATCTCGATAGGGCACAAAATTGTCAGCGGAAGGGTCGGCACTGGCCTGTTGATAGAACAATGAACCCGTTCCAAAATTCGCGGCGATCTGGGAAAGATAGCTGCTGAACTTCTGTTCTTCTTCATCGTCCCTTAATCCGTCGAAACCCACGTCCTGGAACTCCCGGTCCGAAGGAACATTACTGAATGCGTTTGTCACCTGCTGCGGGTTGGCGGGAACCTTCCCCCACACCGTCGTATTATCTACCGGCGCTGAAATGGTGGGTGTGGGCAGGCCATTCTCATATTGGCGCTTGCCATCGCGCAGGATATCCTCAGAGATATTACCCAGGTTAAAGTAGAGTTGTCCTCCGTTGGGGTTTCCATTATTAAGAATGAAAGGATCCTGCAGCCAGAACTCGATATACTCGATATTACCGCTTTCGAAATCCGTTTGATCGATATTTCTCATCATACCGCCCCAGGATCTTTTAGGGTCGGTCAAACGCCCGTTCGCGTCGATCCTTGATGCATCGGTCTGGAAATTGTATGGACCTCTCTCCTTCGGATAAAATGCGAGATCAAAAGTGGTCAATAATCCCTCTCCGAACTGGGTGCTTCTCTTCGGAAAAATCTCTTTCTGTAACACCTGGCGCACCTCGGGTCTCGACAGTTCTACGGGATCATTCCTGTATGGATTATTTGAATTTCTTCTTTCCTGTAATACCGGTTCAATATTATACCAGGAGAATTTCGCGCGGTTGTAGCCGTAGGCCAGGTTGTTGTTCAATGAAGCTTCGGGGAACAATCCATTTCCCTGTGGCGTGGACGCGAGTGTCCAGCTGATCAGCGGGAACCTGAGATCTATCCCTGCACGGGTGCCTTCAAAATCATCGATGTA
>CAMLEM010000022.1 GCA_946479005.1 uncultured Chitinophagaceae bacterium
GATCGTCGCGGTCTTGTCGTAGGAACTGGCCATCCGGATCTCGTGGCGCTTTATTCCATCATCCACGATCATCAGCGCCGTATTGGGTGGAATGGAGCCCAGGTTTTCCGCGAACATCGAAATGAGGTTCTCTTCGCGGGCAGTGTCGAGAACAATGTCAAAATGAATGGATCTCGTGCTGAGTTTCTGGTGAAAGGCAGTCAGGACATTATTGTAAAATACAGAGATGGAATCTCCATCGATCTCTCCATTGTCATAAAAATCGATCTTCAGGGAATCTGATTCCACTTCGATCTCATTTTCCACTACCGTGGGGCGCTGCGTGTATTCTCTTTCGATCACGTAATTGATCACTTTCCGCTGGATGATGTTAGCCGCCACAAAAGTATCGGTGGCCGAAGGCTTCCATACCTGGAAGTTTTCCTTGTATTCGCTGATGGCTTTTAAAACAGAATCTTTCTTGCTGATATCAGCATTCAGGTGCAGCACGAAATTGACATCGGGGCAGGTGTATTTATAATCCGGCAGCCCTTCAAAGGCCCCGCCCAGTGAAGAACCGGCCTGGGCAACGCGTAGCGTGGCTTGTAGATTCATTAGGCAATCCACCTCGAAATTGGTGAAAGATCCGTAGTAGGTAACAGGAATGTTATACAGGCTTAACTGCCGGGTAGCTTTATTGTAGTTTCCCCTGACCTGTATGCTGCGGTAAGTATTCTTGAAGAAATAATTGAGTATCCCCTTCACGTGATCCTTTTCCGGCTGCAGTACCAGTTCCACCAGGTAATTATTGGCAGAGCTGTTGGTTTTAACGTTGGCATAGCCATACCAGTATCCGAATACGGATTGAGCAGAAACTGTTACACAGGAAAACAGGGAGCAAAAGACCAGGAGTTTCTTCATAGTCACCAGGGGAACGTTAAGGATACCTATTTATTTCAAATACCGCTTCATTTCTCTTTCCACATCTTTCTGGCGAATGGATTCCCGTTTATCGTGGAGTTTTTTACCACGGGCAAGCCCGATCTCAACCTTCGCCAGGCCCTTCTCATTAAAGAATATTCGCAGGGGAACCACGGTCAGTCCTTTTTCTTTCAATTTCGATTCGATCTTGTTTATCTCTCGTTTATTCAAAAGCAGCTTCCTGTCGCGCAGGGGGTCGTGATTATTCGTCGTACCGTGCGAATATTCGGCAATATGCAAGGATTTCAGCCATATCTCGCCTTTGTGAACAAGGCAATAGCTGTCGGCGAAGCTGGCCTTGCCCTCGCGCAGTGATTTCACTTCGGTTCCGAGCAGCATCATACCCGCCACATATTTCGCATCGATAAAATACTCGTGAAATGCCGCCCGGTTCTTTAATTCTGTTGCCTTCATCCTGTTTCTTCTTCGAAATTCCTTTTATAAATTCTCCACAATGCGCAGGTCCTCCGATGCCGTGGTGAGATCCGCAACAGTCAGTTTTTTAAAAGGCTCAAAACAGTAGTAAGTTTTGCCTTCAGCTCTTTGCGGGGTACTATGAAATCTAGAAAGCCGTGTTCAAGGATGAATTCACTGCGCTGGAAACCCTCGGGGAGGTCTTTCTTAATGGTTTCCTTGATCACGCGCGGGCCGGCAAACCCGATCAGGGCACCCGGCTCGGCGATGTTCAGATCTCCCAACATACCGAACGATGCCGAAATGCCCCCGAAAGTGGGGTCGGTGAGCAGGGAAATATACGGAAGCTTCGCGTCGCTGAGCCTGGATAAGCGACCGCTTGTTTTCGCAAGCTGCATCAGGGAAAAAGCGCTTTCCATCATCCTGGCCCCCCCGCTTTTGCTGATCACGAGGAAGGGCAGCCTGTGTTCGATGCAATAGTCCACCGCCCTGGAAAATTTCTCTCCCATCACGCTGCCGAGTGAACCCCCGATGAATTCAAAGTCCATACAGGCGATCACGATCTCGTGGCCATTCACTTTCCCGGTAGCCACACGCATTGAATCCTTGAGGTCGGTTTTGCTCCAGGTTTCTTCCAGGCGTTGTTTATAAGGTTTGAGATCCGTGAAGTTCAGCATATCCTTGCTGCGGATATTTTCAAAAAGTTCGGTAAACTCGTTGTTGTCGAAAAGGATCTCGTAGTATTCAC
Source organism: uncultured Chitinophagaceae bacterium (assembly GCA_946479005.1). Next base: position 2,123 of record CAMLEM010000022.1, read on the forward strand.
TGCTATTGATCCGGTGATGGAAGGAACATTTGGGACAAACAAATAAATGCTCGCGCAGTTCGGAAACCGTACAAATGAAATTGCATTCAGGACATTTCACCCAAAGGCCTTCGGGGGTCTCTTTTTTCTCTGAGGTCTTTGTATTGATGCCTTTCTTGATGCGCTTGAACCAGCTTGTCTTTGTTTCCTCGGATTTGCCTTCCTCTCCAGCCAGGTTCGCATCAAAGTCTTCGATCTGTTTGGCCATACCTGCAAAGATAAGGGTCACTTCTTCAATACGGTCTCAAACAGCTTCAGGATGCGCTTATACTCGTCGGTCCAGCTGCTGGGCTCGATGAAACCGTGATCCTCGAGTGGGTAGGGGGCCAGTTCCCAATTGTCTTTTCCAAGCTCGATCAGCTTTTGAGTGAGTTCAACGACATCCTGGAAATGAACATTGACATCAATCATTCCGTGGCAGATCAGGAGGTGGCCTTTGAGTCCTTCGGCGAAGTAAAGCGGTGAACTCCTGCGGTACGCAATGGAATCCAGGTAAGGTTCATTCAGAATGTTTGAAGTGTACCCGTGGTTGTAATTCGACCAGTCGGTTACCGGTCGCAGAGCAGCACCTGCCGCGAATATATCGGGCTCCGTGAATAAACCCATCAGGGTGATAAAACCGCCGTAGGATCCGCCATAAACGCCGATCCTTTTCGGATCCACACCGAATTGCTGCACGAGATAGCGGGCTGCATCCACATTATCGTCGAGGTCCTTGCCACCCATATGCCGGTAAATGCCGGTTCTCCAGTCCCTGCCATATCCCGAGCTCGCCCGGAAATCTATATCCATTACATAATAACCTTTCGATGCCAGAAGATTGTTGAACATAAATTCCCGGAAATAGGAGCTCCACCATTTGTGCGCGTTCTGCAAATAACCAGCTCCGTGCACGAAGATTACCGCGGGTTTTGATGGATGCGGGTTGGCAGGCTTGTATAAGCGGGCATAAACGGGTTTCCCATCCCTTGCGGGAAAACTAAGCAGCTCGGGGTCCTGCCAGTTGTATGACTGGAATTCCGCAGACCTGGCGAGATGGGTGATCTGATCGATCTTCCCATTGGGTTTGTTCTCCACCAGGAAAAGTTCCCAGGGCCGGGTGGAATAGGAATGAATGACCGCCAGGTATTTTTGGTCGGGAGATAGCGTCACCTGGTTGGCGCCGGTCATCGTAGTGATCCTTGTTTTCTTCCCGTCGGCAATATTCAAATGATAAAAATGCTGCTCGCCCGGGTGATGCTCATTGGTAACAATGTAAAATGTTTTGTTGTCGCGCGAGAGGCTGGCCTGTTGCACTTCATAATTTCCGGAGGTGAGCGCTTTCCTGGTGCGACTGTTTAAATTATAAGTGTATAGATGGGAGTAACCCGTGGCTTCTGACTGGAACCAGAATGTATTCTCATCGATCCAGCCCACTCTTGGAAAACTGATCCCCGGACCGGCTATCCAGGCTTCATCCCGCTGCCTGTCGATTAGTTTCAGATTCCCGGTTGCCGTATCCCACTGAACGAGCCAGCGATCCTTATTGTCAAGCGAGCGGATATCGAATACCACATTCCTGCCCCCCGGTGACCAGAAAGGAGGAAATATGAAAACATCTCTCGGGGCATTTTTTTTCTCCAGCTCGGCTCTCAATTTCGGATAATCCTTTACATAGTCGGGCAGATCCCGGATCCCTTCCACCGAATCCACCGGGAAACGGATGATCGTGTCGCGCACCCTGTCGAAAAAATAATACTCGGATACAGATTGCTGCGCCCCCACCTTGGTTCGCGCCGGGATGTCAACCGTGAACCCGGATTCAGTGACATAGTTGGGAACAATGGTGGTCTTTGCCTGGGACGCGGGTATGGCTTTTGTAAGCCGGTAGCTCACAAATCTTGCGTCGGGGCTGATGGACAATCCCTGCAGGGCATTATCTTCAATATCGATCGTACGCAGCTCTTTTGCTTTGGGCAGTGAACGGCGGTAAGCATTGGCTGAATCCGTTCTTTCTTTCCTGTCCCTCAGCACTTCGAAAGTTCTCATCTGGTCATCCCTCAACCATTTCTCCTGCGGGTTTGGCCGGCCCGCCTCCGTCCGCCTGGCAGGCGCTTCGCCCGATTTAAAATGAGTGAGCTGGATCGTTTCACCGCTGGCACGCACCCAGGCAAATAAATTCTGTGACCGGGTGTAAACTATCCAGTTTTCCTGGTTGGAAAATTGCGGGCCAGTTTCTATCTCAGCAGTCTGCGTGATACGCTTTGTTTCATTTTTTGAATTGGTGTAGAAGATATCGTTGTCTTTTACAAATACGAATTCTGTCCTGGCGCGGTTATAGGTCCTGTTGTTCGTGTGCTCCTGGAACGAGCTGTGAGCAGCTTTTTGCGGGGTTTTATCGGGTAACTTAATGTAATAGGTGGAATCTGCCATTGAACGGTTGGGGTTCCAGCTGAAAAAAAGCGTCCTGCTGTCGTGGCTCCATTGTGGGTTCGAAGGGGAAGTGCCGATCCATTTAGGATCGCGCATAATTTTTTCAACGGTAAGCTCAGGTGACTGGGCAAAGGAAATAACAGGAAGCAGGAACAAAGCAGGGATCCAACAGTATCTCATAGTCGCAGTTTTGCAGTTCTTCAAAGTAAAATCAAATTATCTTTAGATAAACTATCCCGATGCGATTCTTTTTGTGTTTGGCTGTTACCTTGTGGCTTTCAGCCTGCCGTACGTCAAGGCAAACTCCTCAACCGGTAATAACCTCTCTTCCCCAGGTTGAAAGAGAGTTCAGGGCCGCCTGGGTGGCCACCGTGGCCAATATCAACTGGCCGAGCAAGCCCGGCCTGCCGGTTGACAGCCAGCAGAAAGAAGCGATCAGGCTGTTGGATTTTCTGAAGGCGCACCATTTTAACGCGGTCATACTCCAGGTAAGGCCCCAGGCAGATGCACTTTACAAAAGCGAACTGGAACCCTGGTCGTATTTTCTTACCGGCGAGCAGGGTAAGGCACCCGAACCCTTTTATGATCCTCTTCAATTCTGGGTTGAGGAATCTCATCAGCGTAGCCTGGAACTTCACGTTTGGCTGAATCCATACAGGGCGCATCATATCTCCGGGGGTGAAGTAAGGGAAACTTCCATCGTTAAGAAGAAGCCCGGGCTGGTGCATCACCTGAAGGAAGGATACTGGTGGTTCGATCCTTCACTGAAAGGAACCCGGGATCATTCCACGGACGTAGTGATGGATATCGTTAAGAGATATGATATTGACGGCGTACATTTCGACGATTATTTTTATCCTTATCCCTCCTACAATCTCAATGAAGACTTTCCTGATTCCACCAGTTGGAAAGCATACCAGGAGGGGGGAGGAAAGCTTTCCCGAGGCGACTGGCGAAGAGAGTCGGTGAATGTCTTCATCAGGGATTTGTATGAGAAAATAAAACAGGAAAAAAAGCACGTTAAATTCGGGCTCAGTCCTTTTGGCATCTGGCGCCCCGGCTATCCTCCTTCCGTTAGCGGATTCGATCAGCATAACGTCCTTTACGCGGATGCCCGTAAATGGCTCAATGAAGGATGGGTGGATTATTTCTCGCCGCAATTATACTGGCCGATCGGTCGCGTGTCGCAAAGCTTTCCGGTGCTGCTGGGCTGGTGGTCGGGAGAAAATAAGAAGGAACGGCATCTCTGGCCCGGTATGAGTGTGGGCCGGGATACCAGTGTGCGCAGTGTGAACGAAACCATCAACCAGGTAATGATCACGAGAGGAATGCTGCCGGAAAGTATGGGAGCCATTCACTGGAGTATATCTTCTGTGGTGCTGAATCCGAACCTTTCCCGCAGCCTGCTGAATGGTCCATACCAGAAACAGGCGCTTGTGCCAGCCAGCCCCTGGCTGGATGCCAGTCCACCCGGTAAACCATCGATAGATCTTACCCAGTCAAAAGGTTCAATGAAACTATCCTGGGTGCACCGGCAGGATGAAGACCTTCTGCAAACAGTGATCTATACCCAGTATGGCAAAACCTGGAGTTATTTTATAGTCAACGGTAATAACGGCTCCGCGGAATTGCCAGCGGAAAGAATACAGAACAATGGGGATAGATCTTATTTACAGGCCGTTGCGGTAGCCGCTGTAGACAGGGCTGGTAACCTGGGGCCTGCAAGTACGCAGGATATCGTAACGGAGGAAACCACAGAAATGAGGTTATATCCGGGAATCATTCCAAGGATGGCCTGGAACGCATCGGAACCCAGACCTTTTCCTTCCCATACTCCTGTTCGCATCACCATCCACCACGAAGGCACCAAACTCGAAGCGAAAGATGATGCAGCCAGGAAGATAAAGAACATTCAAACCTGGGGAATGGGGCCTGATCGCAACTGGGCGGACATTCCCTATCATTTCCTGATCGCGCCGGACGGAAAGATCTACGAGGGAAGAAATGTAAATACCGTTGGAGAAACGGCCACCGAATATGACCCTACCGGGCATTTGCTGATATGTTGCCTCGGTAACCTCGAAACCCAGCCTCTTCCAGAAGCACAATTGAATTCGCTGATCAGGCTCGTTGCCTATAGTTCAGTCAAATACGAGATCATCCTGGATTCACTGGCTTCTCACAAGGACTATTCAAACCAGACGAATTGCCCGGGGAAAAACCTTTACCCTTATGTCCAGGACGGTACGATAAAAAAAGAAGCGAGGAAGCTGGTGGAAAACCAAAACTGATCAGGCGGTATGCGCAAGGCGGACGCGCTGTATCAGGCGTACCATTTCGTTTATCGTTGGAGAGATGCAGAGATTGTCCCAGTCGAACCTCGGCTTCCTGAAATGCATTGACAGCACTCCCAGCATTTGCCTGCCATCTGCGATCAGCGGATGAGAAACCACGGAGCGGAATCCTTCATTCCGGGCTATCTGGCGATGAGGTTCAAAACCCGTTTCACAGGTCACATCATTAACAAACACCGTACTTCCTTCACCGAAGGCCCTGCCGCAGGCTGAATGATCAGAAGACCTTACCACACGAAAATGCTCAAGGAACGCTGTTGAAAATCCTTTCTGGGCTACGATCTCGAGGGTTTTTTCCCGGCGATTGAAAAGCTGGACGCTGCCAAACCCGGTGTTGTTCATCCAGAGGCCTTTTTCAAGAATGGGCTGCAATTCCCTGAGATGTGGTAATAAAGTTGTCATTCTAAAAATTTGCTGTTATTGAATATAAGCAAAAAACCCCTCTCTTTATCAAAAGAGAAGGGTTTAATTTCATATAAGAAATTAACCTTACGCGATGCTGATCTCTTTATCGAGATAAACATCCTGGATCGCATTGAGAATTCCCACACCTTCCTTCATTGGGCGCTGGAATGCTTTTCTTCCACTGATCAGTCCCATTCCACCCGCGCGTTTGTTGATAACGGCTGTGGTGACAGCTTCTGCCATATCACTGGCTCCTGAAGAAGCTCCTCCCGAGTTGATCAACCCGGCACGACCCATATAACAATTAGCCACCTGGTAGCGACAAAGATCAATAGGATGTTCAGAAGTGAGATCAGAATAAATCTTCTTATCGTTCTTACCGTAAGGCGATTCTTTTGTGTTGAGCGCGTTATATCCCCCGTTGTTCTCCGGTAACTTTTGCTTGATGATATCGGCTTCAATGGTCACGCCGAGATGATTGGCCTGGCCGGTGAGATCGGCGGATACGTGGTAATCCACGCCATCTTTTTTAAATGCCGGGTTTCGCAGGTAACACCACAAGATGGTTGCCATTCCAAGTTCGTGTGCCATTTCAAAGGCCTTGCTGACCTCCTGGATCTGGCGCGATGATTCATCGCTGCCAAAATAAATCGTGGCTCCTACGGCAGCAGCTCCAAGGTTCCAGCTCTGTTTGATCGAGGCAAACATTATCTGGTCGAATTTATTGGGATAGGTGAGGAACTCGTTGTGGTTCACTTTTACAATGAACGGGATCTTGTGAGCATATTTCCTTGCCAGCATACCCAGCCCTCCATAAGTGGTAGCCACGGCATTACAGCCGCCTTCGATGGCCAGTTCAATGATATTCTTCGGATCGAAATAAAGAGGATTCTTTGCGAAGGAGGCGCCGCCACTGTGTTCGATTCCCTGGTCAACTGGAAGAATGGAAAGGTAGCCTGTATTGGCCAGCCTTCCGTGGGAATACATTGCCTGGAGATTACGCATCACCTGGGGATTGCGGTCACTGTTCAACCAGATCCTATCGATAAAATCCGGCCCGGGCAGGTGAAGCTGCTCTCGACTGATGGTTTTTGACTGATGGTTCAAAAGGAATTCGGCTTTCTCGCCAAGAAGTTCCTGGATCTTGCTATTGGCCATAATTCGGAGTGTATTTGAGGCCGCAAAGATAAGGGTTGATGCCGATGTGGAAGCTGGTGAAAGGTAAAAAGGAAACAGTGTGGGGGAGATCATCACCGCGCCTCCTGCTAAACTAAGTTTAGCAGGAGGGGTTCCGGACTAATTCTTTCATTGGATTTGGACACGGTGACTTTGAGTCGGTCTTCAAGGATTGGACAGTTTCCCATCCGGATGTTGGATTTTCTTTCCGTCCCCGAAGATTCGGGCTCGGGTTTTGGTTTTTCCAGGATTTGGTTTTTCTGTTTTTCGATTTGGATATTGGATCAAACAGGCATCAAAAATAGCTGGCAGCTCTTTAAGAAAACAGAGCAAAACAACCCGATTTTTTTTGGGAGAATTTCGTGGACCGGCATCGTAATACAACAATTGAAATCGCGTATTTCTACCCAGGTTCCGGGGTGTGATTGACCTGCATCAACCTGTAACAGAGCGTTTAATGCCCCAATGCCTCGAGAATGTCGTATTTGGTTACGATATGGAAATTTCCCGCCTCGTCCCTGGCGATCACGGCTCCGTTTTCACGGTTGATCAAATGACTGAGCTTTTCTACAGGAGTATCAAAAGCCACTACGGGGAATGCGGGCTCAAGCACTTCCCTGACCGGTACGTTCTTAAGCTCGGGGTTATCGAATATCTTTTTGAAGAGCCCGGTTTCGCTGATCGCGCCGGTGATGCCGTTTCCATTCATTACAGGGATCTGGTCAATATCGTATTGCTTCATCAGGTCAAATGCTTCGGCGACCGTTTGCTGAGGTTCCAGCGTGATGAGTTTTTTGGTAGGCCTTGAATTCACCACATCCTTGAATGTTTTCACGTCGAGGAACCCGCGTTCCAGCATCCACTGATCGTTATAGATCTTGGCTACATACCGGCTGCCGTGATCGTGGAAGATACAAACCACGAGGTCGCCTTTCCTGAGACGGTCCTTTAACTGCATCAGACCCTGGAGACAGCTACCCGCGCTGTAGCCACAAAACAGTCCTTCCTCCTTAGCCAGCCTGCGGGCCATAATGGCGCCATCCTTATCAGTCACCTGTTCAAAGTGATCGATATAGGTCATATCATAATTTTTGGGAACAAAATCCTCCCCAAATCCTTCAGAAATGTAAGGATGCACCTCGTTCATATCGATTTCCCCGGTGCGGAAATACTTTGTGAGCAAAGAGCCATAAACATCTATGGCCCAAATCTGTATGTTGGGGTTTTTTTCCTTTAAGAATTGTGCTGTTCCGGTGATCGTGCCGCCCGTTCCCGCAGTGCATACGAGGTGCGTGATCTTCCCGTCTGTCTGTTCCCAGATCTCCGGCCCGGTGGATTCATAATGGGCCAGCCTGTTGGCCAGGTTGTCATACTGGTTCATATGGTAGGAGTTCGGGATCTCCTTCGCCAGCCTTGCCGCCACGCTGTAATAGCTGCGTGGATCTTCCGGTGCTACATTGGTGGGACATACGATCACTTCGGCACCAACGGCCTTTAATATATCAGCCTTTTCTTTTGATTGTTTGTCAGTGGTAACAAAAATGCATTTATATCCTTTCACACAGGCTGCCAGTGCCAGTCCCATTCCGGTATTCCCGCTCGTACCTTCAATAATGGTTCCTCCCGGTTTCAGTTTGCCCTCTTTTTCTGCCACTTCAACCATCTTCAATGCCATCCTGTCTTTGATGGAATTACCGGGATTGAAATAATCCACCTTGGCGACGACCTCGCAGGGAAAACTCCTGGTGATCTTGTTCAGGCGGATCATTGGCGTATTGCCAATGGTTTCAAGGATGTTCGCTTTGATGTTCATAGCCGCAAAGGTAAGAATTTGATGGTCGCCTCCGGGCTGGCACCGAACCTATTGCCGGCGGTAATGCGTGAACTGTTTTCTTTTATTACTGAGGTAATGATCCAGCAATACCAGTCCGAGAAATACATTCACGCCCAGAAAGATATTCACCCAGGTATTGGAAAACACCCTGCTGAAATCGATCTTCCCAAGATTTCTCGAGATCTCGCCGGGTTCGCCTGTCCCGAAACTGGCCTGTGAGAAGCCATAGACAAGAACGCCCACGAGCATCGTAACGAAGAAGATCCCGAGGCCCCACACGATCCTTTTGTTGATATAGTTGCGGGTAGCTGGTGCGATATGCATCTTCGAGATCTCTTCCATCACATTTCTTGTAAATCGCATCGATGGGGCATCCAGCTCGGAGGAACTAAGGAGATCATTGACCTCCACGAGCTCGCGGTATTTTTCCTTCCAGGTCTTATCCGTTTCGATCAGACGGTCCACCAGGCTTTTTTCCTGTTCCGGAAGCTGCCCGTCGATGTACAACCAGAGCTTTTCCTCGATGTTTTGTTTGTTGTCCATAGCCATTCATTTAATAGAGGTCTCTGACCTCCGCAGCAAAATGAGTTTCCATTTTTTCTTTTAGCCTCGTTCGTGCCCGGTGTAACCTCACTTTGGCGGCATTCATTTCTACGCCGAGGATCCGTGCGATCTCTTCAAGGCTTTGTTCCGCTTTGTAAAATAACGTAATGATCGACGCATCATCCGGTGATAAAAGCGAGATGGCCTTGTTCACCATCCCCAGTTTTGATTTTTGTTCCACCTGGTTCGCGTTCATTCCGGAGTCCTGGTTCTCGGCCGCTACAAACACTTTCTCATCATCCATAGAAAGCAGGTGCGGACGTTTCTTCCGGAGAAAGCTGATACTGGTGTTGTTGGCGATGGTGTAGATCCAGGTAGTGAATTTCGAATTTCCCCTGAAATCCGCCAGGTATTTATAGGCTTTGATAAAAACATCCTGCGCCACT